>JBAZHC010000010.1 GCA_041652575.1 Phycisphaerae bacterium
GCGAATCCATTGATATAATTTCCATGTGTGTCTCCTTTCTGCGACTTGTGGTCGCTGAATTAGGTTTTCTCATGCGGCATT
Organism: Phycisphaerae bacterium; assembly: GCA_041652575.1. Classification (NCBI taxonomy): domain Bacteria; kingdom Pseudomonadati; phylum Planctomycetota; class Phycisphaerae; species Phycisphaerae bacterium. The sequence goes on from JBAZHC010000010.1 coordinate 82, forward strand.
TTAACCGCAAGAGGAGACACACGCTTTCATAAAATCATTGCGAGGAGAGCCTGCCCCCGCGCAGGCGGGCCAAGCAATCTCAATTCCCCGAATTATTAGAGGTTACTTTTAGTTTTAAGTTTTAAGCTATTTCCCCATCTCCAGCATCGCTGTTCCCGCCCACAGAAACGCCGCCTGTCCGTGCAGGTCGCCTGTCTTTGTCGGCCTGTTCAGATAATGATTGTAATTATTTTTTGCGCCGGTCCCGACACATATATCTGCGAGTTGGCCGTCCTTTACCTTTTTCGCAAGACCGTTCCAGCCCTTCACCGCCGTTGTGCGGTAAGATGTATCGAGCCAGCCGTTTTTAATTCCCGTCGCGATTGCGTATGTAAACATTCCAGTACTGCTCGTCTCTTCGTAACTTGCCGGGTCTATAATTATCTGGTGCCACAGCCCGCTTGCCGCCTGGTATTTTTTCAGCCCAGCCATCATCTTTTTATAAACATCCATCAAATCCTGCCGTTTCGGATGTTCCTTCGGCATATTTTCCAAAGTCAGCGCCATAACCGCCGCCGCCCAGCCGTTCCCGCGTCCCCAGAATATCGGAACCTCCGCCGTATGCTGAAACAATCCGTTATCCTGCTGCAGAATCTTTGCGTAACCCAATAGCTGCGTCAGCCCCCTTTCGAGAAAAATTTCTTTCCCGCTCGCCTTGTATGCCTGCACCTGCAGCGCCCCGACCATAAACATATCGTCAACCCACAGCCGCGTATACGCTGTCATCCCGTTTTCATTCGGCTCTGCCCATTCGTCTTCAGCAAGTTCCATCGCGACTTTAAGATACTGCTTATCTTTCGTTTGCAGATACAATTCGAATGGTAGAATCCCGAAAACATTCCAGTCAACATGCCCTGCCCGGATTTTATTCGTCCTCGGCAATTTGCGTTTGTCCGCGCCCGTCGATTTATCATCCGTATAAACAATATCTTCTGAAGTTACCGGACAGACCGCGTAGTTCGCCTTTACAGCGTCTATTAATTTTTGATTATTCTGCTGCTCAGCAAATTTAAGCACGCCGTAATACGAACACACCGTCGGATATTTCGCATCGACCGGCACCGCCAATACATTTTCCGCAACCTCATTGGTGATTTTTATAATTTGTTTATTGTCGTATTTTGCTGATGCCGACACGTTCAAAAAAACAACCATCAAAACACATAAAATTTTCTTCATTACCGTACTTTCTTTAAAATAAACTTCGGCTCATAACTGAATTTCTGCCCGCCAAGTGATGCGTCAACCATAGCGCCGGCATCCATCGCGATAAAAACAGCCATACCGTCCTTGTAATCCGCTTTGGCCGCTGCCCCTGCCTTTAGAACTACGCCTGTTACCTGTGCGGCGAATGTAAATTCTCCGGCCCTGAATTTATCTAAATCAGCTTCTTCTCTGAAAAATATTATCTCACGGTAGAACTCGCCTCCGAACGAAAAACCGAGCGTTGCCTGCGACATAGTGCAGTAACCGACCATTTGGCCCTGCTCATACACTTCACCCCTGCCGCCCGCGCCGCCTGCTATGAACGCGCCCTTAAAAATCTTCGGCAGCACAGCGTATCCGTAAGATTTATCGAAGAAGCTTTGAATGGATGGGTCTTTGGCCTTCATAAGTGCGACAGCCTCGTCCGACTCTGATGACAACACTACTTTCCCCTCCGGCTCCTTCGGCGTAACACTGCACCCGCCAGACATCAGCACAACAAGAAAACTTATCAACAGCATCCTTACAGTTTTCATTTTTCCCTCCATAAAATATTTTAAATTTTTAGTTTTTCACTTTTAACTTTTCACTTTTCCTGTCATCGCTTTTATGTGAGCAGGCGTTGTCCCGCAGCAGCCGCCGATTATTACCGCCCCTGCTTTATGAATCTTTTCCAGCCAGTCGCCGAAATCAGTATCTGAAAGTTTATATACCGCCTTGCCGTCAACAAGCTCCGGCTTTCCGCCGTTAGGTTTCGCCAGCAACGCAACTCGTTTAGCCCCCGGACCTGTGCCGGGGGTCAATAACTTCACAAACTTTTCCGTCAACTGCAAATACTGCTCCATCTTCAGCGTCCCGCAGTTAAATCCGATTGCGTCAACTCCAATTGCGGATAATTCAGATATTTCTGCTTCTACGCTCGCTCCCATCATCGTTCTAAAGTCATTACCGGCTGAGTCGAACGCCAGTGATACGAGCACCGGCAAATCGCAAACTGATTTTACGCCTTCTGCCGCGACCTTCGCCTCATCTAAAGCCATAAACGTTTCGATTACGAAACCGTCCGCGCCGGCATCGTACATCGCCTTTGCCTGTTTGGCATAAGCATTTCTAAGAACATCCGGCTCAAGTGTCCCCAGCGGCTTCAAAAATTCCCCGCAAGGCCCTATATCGCCAATAACATATCTGCCCTCACCCGCCGCCTGCTTTGCGATTTTTACCGCCGCTGCGTTTATCGCCTCGACCTTATCGGCCATATTGTGCCGGGCAAGTGTAATTTCATTTGCCCCGAATGTATTTGTATAGACCGCATCGCTTCCGGCGTCGAAATAACTTCGGTGGATATCGAGTATAATCTGCGGCGATTCGATATTCAGATAATCGTTGCACTTGCCTGCTTCGACTCCGTGAGCCATTAACTGTGTGCCCATCGCCCCGTCGACGAACAAAAGACCGTCTGCAATTTTTTGTTTAAGAGTTTTTCCGGACATCACTTTGCCTCCTTTTTGAAATCGTTTGCATCAGGCCCGGCAAACAGCGCCTTTAGCTGCTGGTCGCTGGCCTCCCATAGTTTAACAGAATCAAGTTTAATCTGCATCGAATTTCGTTTTTCAATATGTTTATAAATCAGTTTGTACGGAAAAAGAATATCTTTCCCGCCGGAGATATTTTTGTATTCGTCAAGCTCGACAACAAGCACCGGCTCTTTCGTACAGTTTAAATATTCGATTTTCCTTATGAGCCTGTCGCATCGGTCTATGGATATTTTTTTCCATTTACAGCCATCTTCGCCGGAGCAGGTCATAACATTGCGGTTGTCTTTCGAATTTTCCATAACAATTTCGCCGCAGCCCCAGCCGAAAGGCTCTATAAAATCGAGCAGTACTCTCGAACTGAAAAAATTATCTTCTATTTTAAAATTGTCCGTCTCGTTTTTCCCGGTTATATACACTCCGTAAGGCTTTGCGTAGGTCCAGTATTTATCGCCATCTACGGCAAAACACACGCCTTTTGAATCGAACATTACATCGCCGTAAATGCAGAATTTTGCAGGATTGTCGAACCAGACTCTCACCGGAAAAGACAGCGAAAAAACTTCCTTTTTTTCATTCGTGTAACTCAGCAGGCAGTTACCCGTCGCCTTAAATGGTTTCAGAGCCGCCGAATATTCTTTTAAAACAGCCGCAGCTTCCGCCATTGTTTTCAATGGCGGACAGCTCCTCTTTTGCACCGCGCAGCCGCTCAGCAAAATTGAAAACAGAAACAAAAATAAAAAAATCATCCGCCATTGGCGGATTCCGCAATTTTGATTTTTGATTTTTGATTTTTTAATTTTTTTATCCAATAAACTCCACCTGCAGTATCTGTCCGAGCTGTTCTGACAGTTGTTCTATTTTATCCTCGGTCAGGTGCGGATTTATTACCTGGCTCGTTTCGTCTCTGCCGGCGATTTTAACCGTCCATATTTCCTTGCCGTCTTCTGTCTTGGACGAGTCGTATTTAAGAATTCGTTTGCGCATCAGGATAAGGGTCAGCACGAACCGGAAGTTTACTTTTTCCTCTTCCGTTTCCTCTGCCATTCTTTCGAAGAACGCCAGCAGCATATCGTTATCTATGAATATTTTTTTCTTCAGGTCCGGCCGGGCCATTTTGCTTTTCCAGTAGCAGTAAACCTCCGGCTTATTCTCGGTCCAGTATTCATTGGAATAATCTCTGCGTTCGAATTTCCCGCCGGCCTCGACCAGTGTTGCGATAAATTCCTCGTCCGGCTCTATTACCCTGCCGTTGCCGGCGCACGTCCCCAGCGGTTTATGGATTTCCCAGTCTGCCATTTAATCCTTCCTATTTAATAAATAGTATAAGTCTGTGTAAGTCCGTGTCATTCCGTGTCGTTAAATCTAATCCATTGTTCTATTTTATCAACCGTTTTCTTACCGATTCCCCTGACATTTTCAAGGTCGGCCGTCCTTTCGAATGTTTTTCTCTCTGTTTGGCGGTAATCGACTATTGCCTGTGCCTTTGCCATTCCAATGTTTGGCAACTGTGCCAGTTCGCCTGCCGATGCGGTATTGGGATTAATCTTATTATCGACCTCGAATATGGCTCTGCCGGAATTTTGTAAAATTGGAATTGTAAAGCAAACATAAAAAACCATACCGGCCAAAAAAGCCGTTTTCATCGCCCCAATCGTTCCCTGATTGTTATTGTCCGAATAATTCATATATCAGTTAAAATAATCGTCGATGAAATCGACTCCGGCAACTAACGACAATCAACTATCAACTATCCTTTTTGCAAAATTTGTTTTTGCAGTTTCGCCAGAGTCATAAACACTTTTTTCGGTTTAAGTTCGTCGGTCAATAGTCCCGCCCCTGCTATTGTTTTTTCTCCGCCGTCCGCAAGAGCCGCGCAGGTTATGGTATTAATAAACTGTTTGCTGAACGCGATTCGGCAGAACTCATCTATCCATTTCGACTGAACCGCCTGGTCCCACGGCTTATGCCACACGCCGGCAGATTCCGCGGATTGATGTTTTGCGTTATTCGTATCCGGCACGGCAAGTGATGTTATATGCACCGGCTTTGGAAGTGTTGCGAACCGGTCGAGCATCGCCGAAATCTGCATCATATCTCGCACGTTCATTCCCGGCTCATCTTTACCGAACATAATTTGTATGCCCAGCGCATCGTAATTTATGCCCGCCTGAGTTACCATATCTATATATACCAGCGGCGGTATTGTGTCCTGGTCGTAAGCGTAATATTCGCCCCATGGCCGAACGATTTCGATCATTTTAAGGCTTCTGCTGTCGGCCTCTCTCGCCGCAAGGCACGCCGTTCTCGTAATTTCAAGAACCCTCTCGAAGCTGAAGCTGAAATAGTTATAAAAATTTAATCCGCACATCACCTGCCAGACATGAACATATTTTGCGTATCTGGTTACTATTTTTGAAACAAATTCGTAGCTTGCCTCGCGGATGGTTTCGAAGTCATGTTTTCCCTTTACCAGCCACTCCGGCAGAAATTCCGGAGAAAACGTCAGCAGTGGTCCGGCACTGAGCAGCAGTCTTTTTTTCCCGAGAATATCCATACAATGGTCGAGCTCGGTAAAATCATATTTCCCCTTTTCTTTCTCGATTTTGGCCCAGTTAATCGGCAGTCCGATATGCGCAAAAAGCTCGAAAGCTTCCTTGAGATAATCCTTATTATCGAGTTGAGCCGGGTCAACTCGGCATCCGAGGCTTGAACGCGCGAACCCCCTGTTTTTCAGTCTCGCCTCGAAAAATATGCTGGCGTATTTGCTCGCGAGCTGTTCGGAGAATAACAGTGTTTTTAGAATACATTTATCGGCTATGACAGACGCCGCTGCCGGGTCGTTGATATTTTCGAGCATTTCGATAAACAGTTTCTGCGTTTCCGCCGACTGGCTGCTGACATGATTGGCCTGCTCGAAAATCGCCCAGTCTTCCCGCTTCGTCACAATCTCCATTAACTTCGCCCTTGCGAGTTCGACATTGAGAATATACGGCTGCTCACGCTCGGGCAGGCGGGTCGTATACAACATCACATTGCCGAAACCCTCCACCGGCCAAAGCAGACTCAAACCGGCAGGCTCACTACCCCTCATCTTGCAATCTATAATACCATCGCTAAACGTAATATACTTCGAACTGCGAAATGGAATCCTGTCAGCTCCAAATAACGTTACGCCAGTCAATACAAAATCCGTCGCGATTTTACCGTCTTTAAAGACCTGAAACTTCACCTTTTAACCCTAAAATAGACCCTGAAAACTTCAATAATGCGGAATTATATCAATAAAGACACTAATTGCAATAAATCTCTTTGCAAGCTATCGTTGCGGACAAAACAGGCAGGCTAATTCAAAGCCGCTTCCGTCAGCAACTGCGGGTCGTAAGGTATGTTCAAAAAAGAAGATGCTTCCATATCGCGCTGCCCCTTGCTGGCCAACTGCGAAATCTGACTCAATATTATTTCCACAAAATCCATACAGCCAATCGCCCTTTCAGGGCTGCAATCCGGCACAATCATTACCGCATAACTAATATCGTCGTCGCCGGTCGAAAGGCCCGACGCCACAACCAGAGAATCATCGAGACACGTCATCAAAGGCTCCTGACCATCGTCAATCCTGCGGCAGAGACTTTCGAGCAGTTCCTGATTCGAAAAAATCTTATCGAAAACCTCCGGCCGGTTCGCTATGCAATCGCCGTCTTTAGAAATCAACGCAACGGCTATATCGGTATTCTCAAAACTATCGAAAATCGGCTGTGTCGCTTTTTCCATTATCATTTTTATCATCCTTAATCCTATATAAGCAATTTCGACCAATATAATCGCCTCTTTAACCAAAATATTATAAGAACCCGCAAAATAAAGATTATCGGACGCACTGCCACTAAGGCACAAAGAAAACAATATATATAATTTCGTGTCTTGGTGTCTTTGTGGCCAAGTTTTGTCCACATAATCAAAAGCGCGCAAGAAAAAAAATGCGCAAATGTGAAAAATAAGATTTTTTCAAAATTTTTATCTTCCCGCCTCATAAGCATTTACGATTTTGGCCCCAAAAATTCCTGCGAAAAGTTCGTCAAAAGCGCGCAAGTTTTCAGGTAATACGGAGAGGCTTATATAGCCACAGATTTCGCAGATGACTTACATTTCACTAAATATTCCTGTTCCCGATATGCTTGTGTTTATTCACATTTGCATTGTGCTGCGCTGTAAGGAAATCTGTTGTAACTGTAAATTAAGAGCCATAAAACTGACTCTCGGAAAATATGCGATTGTTTCGCTTGAAGATTATGAAAAACTGAATCGCCATAAATGGCGGGCTTTAAGAAGTCCCAAATGTTTTTATGCCGTTCGCTCTGAAAAGGGCAAAACAATATATATGCACAACGAAGTTCTCGCCCCCGCCCCAGGCATGGTCATCGACCACATTGACCACAATGGCCTTAACAACAGCAGGCAGAATTTGCAGTTAGCGACTCGTTCGCAGAATGCGTGTAACCGAAGGAAAAGAGATTCTAAATGCACCTCGAAATACAAAGGAGTTTGGTTCAATAAAAGAGAAGGCAAATGGATGTCTGCCATTAAGGTTGATGGCAAACGCATATATCTCGGATATTTCGATAATGAATTTGATGCTGCCAGGGCTTATGACATCGCCGCAAAAAAATACCACGGAAAATTTGCCGTATTAAATTTCGGTTAGATAGGATTAGTTTATTTATACCGCCCCAATTATTCGCAACGCAACAGAGCCGCGACAGTAATGGAGCGGTATTTTAAAAATATTTAGCCCCCGCCGCTTGAGGCGGGGAGTTTATCCATCACCGGCAAAGGCATACGATGAGGGGGCGAAAAAATACTTCGGCAATTTTGCTGTCTTGAACTTCGCTTAGTCGCGGCGTAGTTCAAAGGACGAAGACTGGTCAAGCGGAAAAAATGAAGATTAAAACACGAATTAACACGATTTTTCAAATTACGAATTGTTCTGGCGTAAATTGGGCTACTCTTTTGAGAATTTCATTATTGCTTTTGCGCATCGAAAGCCATCTTTCTTGCCAATGCTTAGTTAGACTTTGCAGTGGCAGGTTACGATAAATAGGTTTTCTTGTTTTACCATTTAAGAAAGATTTCCAATTTATCATTAGGGGAATTGCATAAATCCCTCTTTTGAAGGAATGCTTCAGGATAATATCTGAATCCAGATTAAGGAGATCACATGCCGTACGAATAACACGCATTCGCCAATTTGGCCCCATTCCAAATTGGTGAGAAATTTTGAAACCTTTACTTTCAACTAGTTCACGCATTGCCATAAAAGTCTCATTTGTAATATGCAATGTTCCAAATCCTGAAGTTATCCCGATAGGTTTACAGAGTAATGAGTTTTTATATTTTAAGCGGTTATACTGTGAACTATTGAGCCCATACAAACTCGTAGTCATTATCAATGCTAAATCTGAAATTCGTTTTCTACCACTTATTATCGTTTCACTTTTAGTATATTTTTTATGGTAAATTTTACGCAATTCATCGGAGGCTAAAATGTAAGTTATTAATTTTCCTCCGAGCAAATCATTGTAGGGTGGTAAAGCACCAATGATATATGCATCCATCATATATATAATATGTTTGGTTCTTGTTTTAATATTCCAACCTATCCATTTGTCCCTATCGGGTATATGAATAATACTACTTCCTATGGCCGCAATACCAATGACGGGTTTTTCTGGTAATCCATCATCTCTAATAAGGATTCTTATTCTACGACCTACATATTCAGAAGCAGGCGAACTCCAATAGTATCTATATAATCTAAAAAGATCTTTTTGTTTCTGAGTGTTGCAAACCTCAATAATAGGCTTAATCTCTGATTTTAGGGCATTGAACCCTGTTGTTAAATTTTTTCTGCCTATATCAATATGTTTTTCAATCCACTGACGATTTCCCGTTATTGTTGCATCTCGTGTAAATGACATCCCCTCCTTAATAATTTCTTTTTCATAATTTGTAGGTGGAACAAGCTCAAATTTATCTCTATTAGTTCTAAATGACCATCCCAGTCTTAACAAATCTCTGACTAACAAAAGAATAACCCTATTTGATAAAGATCGCGTTCGCGGTATATTATCTTCTGCAAGAAGCGAGAAAGATGCATTATTGAAATGCGAATTTAGTCTATTGTTCTGGGGTACAGTCAAAACATTCATCTTATACCTTTGGGAATTTATCTTCGTTATAAACTTTGTTTTCAATAAGCTTATCAAACTCCAACACTCTAATTGGAACAACAAAGGCTCTTTCGGATGTGACCATGTAAAGATTGCCTTTTATAGTTTCCCTTTGGATAAAATTAGCTATAACCCCATCGTAGTGGATATTGGACTTGATAAGAGCTTTAATATCATCGGAATTGCCCATATAAAACGCAAAGAAATTTTCAGCTTGTGTTCTTATTTCCTCTGATATTGCGGAAGGCCGTTGTGTAATAGCAACCATTCCTAATTTAAATTTTCTGCCTTCTTTCGCACACCGTACAAATGGATTAGCATTACTTTTTACCAATTCGTCAGACAAAACATTTTGAGCTTCTTCTACAAAAATTACAGTTTCGATAACAGATGTAGAATCATTACTAGTAAATTTGGCCTTATTGTGATCAAAAAGTTTACGAACAAGAATAGTAGAAATGATGCTGGCATCTGTGCTGTCTTTTAAGGAAAGATCTACAATAACTGTCTTACCTTGTTTTAAGTGCTCGAAGACTTTTTCTATAAGTATCGATTGGCTACTATGAAGACCTTTACCTTCATCGATTAAGTGACGAACTCGCTTTCGAATTGCAGCTATTGTTTTTCTTGCACTCTTATCTTCTTCACCAGATTTTTTTGGGGGTGCAAAAAAATCTGGGAAATCCTGATGTAAGTTTAAAGGGTTGGCTACATAATTATCTATTTTTGGTATAAAATCACTCACCCCTTCGTTGTCAAGGTAAAGTAAAAATGATTTCATAACCTCAGAAAATCCTGTTGAAAAGTTTAAAATATCACCAACGCTAAGGTGTTTATGCATATTTATTTCAACTTTTCCTCCGTAAGTGAATTTGTCTTTATACCCAGAAATATCCTTGTCAGTATAAATAATTAAATTGTCTTTGATTTTTTGCTCATTAATATTGCCTAGTCCATATGTTTTCTGGCCTTTCATGAAGTATTCGCCATTTAAATCAAAAATCAATTTTCCATATTTATTATCTCCGATAATATGATACAATAAAACTTTCACAAGATTTGTTTTTCCAAATCCAGACTGGGCAAAAACCATCGTTCTGCTTTCTCGCAATCTTTCTACATTAAACAATATATCGCCTTTATCCCTATGTACTTCTTCGCCAATGCACAATTGCCCTATAGGTGCTCCGTTTGAATCCGGGCGGTTTATAATGGAATCAACTTCTCGTTTTGAAAGATGTCTTGCATGATATGAAACAACAGGTAACTTGCGTACCGCCGTAGTAAATTCAATTGTTTGCCCATTATCAGTAAAAGTACCAAGCATTTGAACTTTATAGGTGTAACTAAACATTTTTTGTTTATCACGTTCCGATAGTTCACGTTCAGCAATTCTTGCATAATGGACTGCAACCAATGTTTTGTCTTGAGAACGAAATATTGGGTCTTCGTCATATATTTCAGCTTCAACACGAGTAAGAAACTTCTGCCCCCCCTCGTTCTTTGGAGTTAAAATAATAAAGTCACCTTTCTTAGGGCTTGCCTTAGCGTCTTCGTAAGATGAATATATAAGCAATGCGTCTTCCGTTGTTTTTTGGCCATACAAAACTCCGAAATCTGTTCTCTCTGCCATATAGTTCTCCTTTAAAAACGAGAATGGATATCAAGAAACAGATTCTCGATATCAATATTATCCATAAGTTGCGTTGAATACATCGAATGTTTTACTCTGTTGATAACTTCTTCTTTGAAATCCTTTTTTAAAGTAACAAAATTATGTGCCTCCACTAACGGGTAGGGATATCCTAAAATATAATGTTCCTGAGTCAAACGGGTCAAGTTATAAAAAACAGTTTTTAGTTTATTGTAGTCTCTTTTTGGGTCATTTTGCTCAATGGCAGGTATTGCATCTAAAATATTTACATCTGCAATTACCCAATCATAATTCTGTAGTTTTTCAACGTAATCAAGTCTTGATGCGAAAAATAACCCTGTACCACGACCTCCAGTAAGAGTTTTTTGTGCATACATTCCGCTTGAATTGCCACCATATGCGTTTCGCAAAACTGGGTCTGGAACCTCAAACCAACAGCATAGTTTCTGCTGAAGAGGGTCTGTTTGTTTAAAAGGGTATTTAGGTTTTAACTTGTCTTGCAAATAACTATCAATTTGCTTGAGAGTGTAAGCAAGCTCCATTTTTATAGGAGAATTCTTAGTGATTGCAATTAAACAAATCTTTTTATCTTGACTTAAGAACTTGCCAAATTTTACCAAATACTTTTGTTTAATATTAAGCGACCTTAAGGTACCATCTCTTAAGATTAAATCTCCAGGCTTTATTTTGTCGCTACATGCAATTTCATAAATGAGTGACCATTCAAGTATTTCCTGACAAAAATCCAATAATGTCGTAAGGGATTGACATAAAATATCTTTTTTATAAGAAAATATATTCTCAGCCGAATCATCTAGAAACTTTATAAATTTTTCAACAGGAGATAATGATAATAATTCATCGTATATTGCATTTAAGTGTTCTTCGCATGTTACCAAGATATTTTTCGGAGAATACGCCTTGCCTAAAATTATGGGGTCGTCATATTCATTCATACGAATTTGTTTGCCATGTTCAAAACACACATATCCAGCACGGTACAAACCTATCGAAACTCCATTATAAAAAGAATGACTGTTCTTGCTCCCATCAACAGCAAATATGCGTAAATTAGAATTGTCAATTTCATTAAATGGTATAATCTCAAAGATTTGAGGAGTTTCGATATTGTTATCATTACCAACAACCGGAATATTATACTGTTTATTATTCCTGTCATTAATATGTTTAGCTATGGAGTCAATAGCTTCTTGAGGTATTTTGAATTCCACCACCTACCCTTTATTAAAAATTAACCTTATAGTCATCAACTTATAACTCTTTTATTCCTCAAATATTCCTCAAAGTATCTGGACAAATTATACCCCTCTTTTTTGCAAAATCAAAGAAAAACTAAACGCAGAAAAGCAGTAACTCGGCTATCGGTTATCAGCAAAAAACATCCCGCACCTGAATTGCTTTAAGGTAAAGCCCCTTTAGGGGCAGAAAAAGCCAAACATTAAACCCGGCTCAAGCCATGCCCTGAGCGAAGTCGAATGGGTTGCTTGAAAGAGGGTTTTGTTTGAATTTTTACAATCCCGATTTATCGGGATGCCTTAAAGCAATTGACAGTGTTAATCCGTGCAAATCCGTGTCTAATTAAAATCAATGGAATCTGTATAACTTGTGGCATAGCTCTCAGCGATTAAAAAACTTTGTGTCTTAGTGCCTTAGTGGCTACAAAAAAAGCCGGCGGTTGTTTTCGCCGGCTATTGTATATCCGTGTTAGTCCGTGTTTTCGTCGGTGCCGGTCTGTGTTCTATTTAAATCCTTCGGGGCAATTTTTATGGTATTTTTCAAGGCACGCTTTTTCGATATCGACATCGTTTATATTGGCCAGTGTGCACAGCCAGGCGAGGATATCTGCGAATTCTTCTTCTTTTTCTTTTTGGGTGGATTTTTCATCTGCCAGCGCGGTCGCGAGTTCCCCGACCTCTTCGATGAACCACATAAAGGTTTTGGGTGTTCCGCGAACGCTATCGCGCTGCTGATACCTTTCGGCAATTAGCTTCTGAAAATCCTTTATTGTCATAAGGGACTTTAGTCAGCCAGTGTATCGCCAAGTTTAGCTGCGCTGAAGATATCTCTGACTTTTTCTGTAGCCTGGCGGCAGACTTTTTCCATTTTCAGACTGAATGGTTCGTTATTTGTCTGTTCTGCCAGTTGCAGATGGCTGAATAGTGGTCCGTCTACGGCTTCGATAATTTCGAGCAGTGTGATATTTTCTGCCGGCCTTGCGAGGAAGAATCCGCCGCGTGGTCCGCGTTTGCTGCGGAGTACGTTGGCGCGGACGAGTTGCTGGAGAATCTTCAGCAGGTATTCGAGCGGTATATTGTACTGCTTTGAAATCCGTGATGCCAATACCGCACCATCCTTGTAAAACTGCGCGATGTAGCCGACGGCGACTAAGGCATAACCTGTTGATCTGCTAATCTTCATAGTAATATCCTCCAAAGAATATTTTTGTGATTAAAGACTATTTAGTTACAGTTAATTACAGTTTTAAAATACAACATTAAATAAGATAAGCTCAATCGAGATAGTTATACGGCCCAAAAGACATAATTTAGGTATCTATACTATTGTACTACAGTTTGCGTCAAGGTGTTCAAGAATTTCTGATGATTTTATACCTAAAAATCAAAAAAATATATAATGGCAGTTTAAGGCCGAAAACAGTATAGTAAACATCCAGAAACTCTATAAATTATCAGGTCGCCCCTTTTACCAGAAGCTATCAGGAGTTTCAAGAGTTTTTTGAGAAAAAAGTAAAAAATTAACATAAATGCCTCTTTAAAGCGTCTTTTCTTGACATTTGAGCAAATTTTGCCTACTATCCTTAGACTAATATCATTTTTAGGAGTAAAAACTTATGGAAGAGGTCAAACCAAGGATAAGCATTTACTACGCACAAAATGCGACCGTTGTAACTCTCACGGATGAGAAACTTCTCGAAGATGAAGACATCAAGTCTCTGGAAGATTCGATAATGCCGCTGATAGATTCGCCGGTGAATCTGGTGATTGATTTCAGCAGCGTCCGGTTTCTCTCCAGCGCAGTACTGGGCCTGCTAATCAGAATAAGCAAAAAAATAAGCGAACACGAGGGCAGACTAAAACTCTGCGGTATCGGGCCCCGTATCTATGATATCTTCAAGATTACCAGACTCGACGAGATTTTCGATATCTACGACGACCCAAAGAAAGCAATGTTGAGCCTCAAATAATTCTTATTATAGCCAGACCGGCAAATTATGCCGGTCTTTGTTTTTGACGATAAGTGTTTCATGACCTTGAAAACCTCTACCCATGAAAAACTTGTTCTAAAAGGGATAATATCGGAGCTTAGAAAAGTCTGCTCCAAAGTCCTCTGCCATGCCCAACAGTTCGGCTATTCGAGCGACGACCTTTTCGCTATGCACCTTGCAATGGAAGAGGCACTCGTTAACGCCGTTAAACACGGCAATAAACGAGATATGAACAAAAACATAGCAATCGAATACGATGTAACACCCGAAAAAATTGACGTTTCCGTAACAGACCAGGGACATGGCTTCAATCCCGACAATGTCGAAGACCCTCGCTGCGGGGATAATATTTATAAAACCGGCGGCAGAGGCGTACTGCTTATGAAATCCTATATGGATGAGGTCGAATATAACGAAACCGGCAATTCGGTACATATGGTCAAATTCAACAGCAAATTGGCCAGATAACAGGCCACCAAGTCACTAAGGCACAAAGAAGCAAAGAGGTAAGGAAGCAGGAAGTAAGGATTAGTGGAGAAAAATACTAAATTCCAAGCATCCAATACCAAAAGCCCATTCGCAAGAACGGTTTTTTTTTATAGCCACAGAGAACACAGATATTTTGCCACAGAGTTCACAGAGAACACAGAGAAATAATATTTTAGCCACAGAGAACACAGATATTTTGCCACAGAGTTCACAGAGAACACAGAGAAATAATATTTTAGCCACAGAGAACCTGACGCGGCCTTTGGCCGCAACCAAAATACTAAATACTAAATCCGAAATCCGAAACAATATTGAATTACCGAAATTCTAATGTCCAAAACTAAAACGTAAGACCTTGTTTTAAGCTAAGTTATAATTGCTAAATTAAAAAAACGAGCATAAAAAACAAAAAGTTACAAGATAGTAGTACAGAACAACGCGAATTTACTCAACCACGAATAAACACGAAAATGACACGAAGTATTTGCTTTAAGGCGTCCCGATAAATCGGGCTGTAAAAATTCAAACAAAACCCTCTTCAAAGTAATCCGCCTTCGCTAAAGCTACTGCGGACATGGCTTTGGCCGGGTTTAGTGTTTGAATTTTCCGCCGCTATACGGCTGTGCCCTAAAGCAAAAACGCAATGCCACGGTATGGGTGAAATTAAGAAGGGTGTGAAGAACGGGAAAAGTAGTAATATAGGGTTTGATTTATAAGGGGTTAGGGGATAAAATGGGGGAGAAAAGAAAGAACACAGGACACAGGACACGGAACTCAGAATAAGGAATCGAGGATTTTAGGATAATGGGAAAGACGCCAAACAAATTTAAGATTTATACCGAAACAAAAGATTCTGATTTCAGGGAAAGATAAAAATGCCTAAAGCACCTGAAGTGATAAAAAGATTAACAGATGATTTCAATCGCAATATCGAATCCTTCAAAGAGGCGGGCTATAACGAGACGCAACTGCGACGGGAATTTATCGACCCATTCTTCGAGGCATTAGGCTGGGATATCGCAAATAAAGCCGGGATAGCACCGGCATACAGAGACGTAATTCATGAAGACGCCATTAAAATCGGCGGAACAACAAAAGCACCTGATTACTGTTTTAGAATCGGGGCGACAAGGAAATTTTTTCTCGAAGCAAAAAAGCCAGCCATCAATATAAAAGGCGACATCAGCCCTGCATACCAACTTCGCAGATACGCGTGGTCTGCGAAACTGCCGTTGTCGATTTTGACCGATTTCGAGGAGTTGGCGGTTTATGACTGCCAAATCAGGCCGAATGTAAACGACAAGGCAACGACGGCAAGAATGTTTTACTGCAATTATAAAGATTATGCCGAGAAGTGGGAGCAAATCGCAGGGGTATTCAGCAAAGAGGCAGTTCTTAAGGGCGCGTTCGATAAATACGCATCCGAAAAGACAACAAAACGAGGCACAACCACTGTCGATAAGGAAATCCTGGCGGAAATCGAAGGCTGGCGTGAAACACTGGCGAAAAATATCGCACTTCGCAACAGTAAATTATCGGTTTACGACCTGAATTTCGCCGTTCAAAAGACAATAGACCGAATTTTGTTTTTGAGGATATGCGAAGACAGAGGAATCGAACGGGCCGAAAATCTTTTAGGTCTTGTAAACGGCGGCAGGATATATCCGAGACTGTTCGAGCTTTTTGAAAAGGCGGACGAAAGATATAATTCGGGGATATTTCATTTTCGCAGGGAAAAAGAGCGGCCCGAAGGGCCGGACGAACTGTCGGCGAATCTGAAAATAGACGACGATGTTCTGAAACAGATTTTGAAAGACCTTTATTATCCGCACAGTCCTTATGAGTTTTCGGTAATGCCGGCGGAAATTTTAGGCAACGTTTACGAACAATTCCTCGGCAAGGTGATTCGGCTAACGGCATCGCACCAGGCGAAGGTCGAGGAAAAGCCGGAGGTTAAAAAAGCGGGTGGGGTTTATTATACGCCTTCGTATATTGTCGATTACATCGTAAAAAATACGGTCGGCAAATTATGCGAAGGGAAAACGCCCAAACAGATTGAGAAGATAAAAATATTAGACCCTGCGTGCGGAAGCGGTTCGTTTTTAATCGGGGCGTATCAGTACCTTTTAGATTGGCATAGGGATTGGTATGTCGGGGAGGATACGATGAGATTGCCGCGCTGCGCTCGCAATGACGCGTCGTCGTCCCGACGACGGCTAAACAAATCGGTTTATCAGGGTAAGGGCGGGCAATGGTTTTTGACAATCGAAGAAAAGAAACGAATCCTTTTAAATAATATTTTCGGCGTCGATATAGATTCACAGGCGACAGAGGTAACAAAACTTTCCCTTTTGTTAAAGGTTCTGGAAAACGAGACACAGGAAAGTTTGAGATTATTTCACGAGCGTGCGCTGCCGGACTTGGGGGATAATATCAAGTGCGGCAATTCACTGATTGGGCCGGACTTTTATCAAAACCAGCAAATGACTTTTGGCTTCGATGAAGAACAGCAGAGAAAGATAAACGCATTCGATTGGCAAAAGGAATTTGCACCGATTTTCAAGCAAGGCGGTTTTGATGCGGTTATAGGTAATCCGCCGTATATCCAACTTTCCATGTCTGCTTATTACGATGAAGATGTTAACCAATATCTTTCACATAATTATTCATCTTCAATGGGGCGACTAAATACATATGGATTCTTTATAGAAAAAGCATTACGCATATTGGTAGGCAAAGATGGATTACTTAGTTTTATTGTGCCTAATACAATCTTGACCCAAGAATATTACCAGTCATTACGACAACAAATATTACAATACCAACTAAATAATATCACTACATATAACTTTCCAGTTTTTCAGCGGGCTGTTGTAGAAACAACTGTATTTGTTATAAAGAAACATTCTCAAAATAAAAATGTCGTTAATATTGTTGAGTGCGATAATAAGTCGATGTCTTATCAAATGAGAAAAATCCAACAAAAGACCTTTTTGAAAAGTCACAACAATGCTTTTTTAGTCAAAGTTGATTTAAGAGACCTTGCTTTTAAGGAAAAACTGGACAAGGTCGGACTTCAACTGGGAAATATCTGCAACTTGAATCAGGCAATTGCTTTGAAGTATGATAGGAGTAAATCATTATTCAAAAAAAATGCCGGATCAAACTATAAGCGAGTTCTCGATGGGCGAAATATTCAGCGATATACTCTTGAATGGGATGGAACTTATTTAGCATATAATACCAAAAATATCCATTCGTGCAAACGCACAGATATATTTGAAGCCGATGGGAAAATTTTGTTTAGACGGGTTGGTAGCAGTCTCATAGCAACATACGATGATGCAAAATTTTATGCATTAAATACGCTGGTAGTCATTACTCCTTTTGTGCAAACGAAAGATTCACTCAAATACATTCTTGGAATACTCAATTCAAGGCTAATGAACTATTATTATGTAAAGCACCTGAAATCTACCAAGAAAATATTTTCAGAGATTCAAGCAAGGCAAATATCGCAAATACCAATTTGCGTGATTGATTTTTCCAGACCAGACGAAGTGAAAAAGCACGACAAGATGGTATCTCTTGTTGAGGAGATGCTGGAGTTGCATAAGAAAATAAATACAATAAAGAATCCGAACGAGAAGACGCGGGTGCAGCGGCAGATAGATTCGACGGACGAGAGGATAGACCAGTTAGTTTATGAATTATACGGTCTTACGGACGAGGAAATAGGGATAGTAAAGGGGAAGTAATCCAGTTATCGGTTATCGGTGGAAATAATGAACCCCGGTAAAACAGGGGCCTAACGATGAACGGTAAAAATATATGAAAGTAGAAATATGGAAAAATCACATTCAATAATTTTGTTTAATAAAAAGGAAATTCGCAGATTTTATGACGAAGACGAAGAGAAATGGTATTTTTCGGTTGTCGATGTAATAGGAGTTCTAACGGATAGCGAAAATCCGGCCGTTTACTGGCGAGTATTAAAGAAACGTCTAAAAGATGAAGGTTCAAATCAAACCGTTACAAAATGTAACGGTTTGAAAATGCGGGCTGTTGACGGCAAAATGCGATTGACAGATGCCGCTGATACTGAAACACTGTTAAGGCTTATTCAGTCGATACCATCACCAAAGGCTGAACCTTTTAAATTGTGGCTTGCAAAAGTGGGCTATGAACGGATAACAAATGACTATAACAATGAAGGACTGATGACTTTAGATGATAT
Source organism: Phycisphaerae bacterium (assembly GCA_041652575.1). Classification (NCBI taxonomy): domain Bacteria; kingdom Pseudomonadati; phylum Planctomycetota; class Phycisphaerae; species Phycisphaerae bacterium. Next base: position 18,716 of record JBAZHC010000010.1, read on the forward strand.
AAAAGAAACAATGAGTTTAAGAGGAGAATATAGATATTTCACGAAAGATTATAACCGATTCAAAGCGGATAGAGCAGAAAACAGAGAATACAAATCAGACAAAACCGTTGAGTATTTGCATTATGTAGTTTGCAACTAAAATGAAAGCGTTATATAAACCTTAAAAGGCAGAAGAGCATAAGGATTAAGAACACAGGACACCGCGGAAAGATAAAGGATTTTGTTCGTATCAGCAAAGATGATTATCCTGAAATACTGCGGAAAAACGGATTTTCATCTCAAACTATTCAGCGGCATTTATTCGGTTAACGAACCCCCAATATGAAATTGGGGGCTTCCGGATAAAATTAGACGAACGCCGCTTAGACTGGGGTTAAATATAAAGTTTTGTTGAATTTTTTTGAGGATATTATAGGATTAAGCGTCTTTTGAAGCGGATTAGGGGCAGGGTCTTAATTACAGAGTAAAATAGAAATACATTGGTAAAGTTATCCCCCTTTTATGCCGATTTAGCAATATTGAAATATAGGATGGGTTGTGTTTGTGCTTAAAAAGATAATAGCGTTCATCATCGCAGCTTACGTACCTACAATCGCTGTTCTGTTCATCGGCTGTGCGGGGGAGGAATCCTACACGCCACAAATTTCCGGTGTCGTGCCCGGCCTGCATCACGATTCGAGCTATCGGACATCCTACAGGCCTCAGACGCAGCAGAATTCCTATAAAATCGAGAGCAGCAAAACATATAAGTCGGCCACGTCATCAGCATATCCGGGCTGGACGCCGCCAAGCAGCTACGAAAAGAGCTGGAAGGCAATCGTAATCCATCATTCAGCTACCGATACCGGCAGCGTCGCTTCGATAGACGATTATCATCGCAAAAACAACGGCTGGGACGGTATAGGATACGACTTTTTAATAGGCAACGGCTCAGGCAGCGGCAACGGCGAAGTCGACGCGACTTTCCGCTGGACCGGACAGAAAACCGGCGCTCACTGCAAAACCGACGCTTCGAACTGGGCAAACGAAAAAGCGATAGGCATTTGTCTTGTCGGCAATTTTAACCAGTCGAGACCGTCAAACAGCCAGATGATTTCACTTATGAAACTTGTGCGATTCCTTTCCAGCAGATACGACATACCGACAAGCCGAATCTACGGCCACAGTACGACCCCCGGCCACAGTACAACGACAGACTGCCCCGGCAGATACTTCCCGATGAGCTACGTAAAGACAAATCTTTAATTTCGTCAATTGTTTATCGGTTGCGCGACTCGTCACGTCTTTCGTAATACGGTTACGTTTGGGCCGGGAGAAACAAATCAAAAATTAGCCTGAAAATGACTAATTGACGAACGTCAATCAACCTCCAGGGAGAATACAAGATTAAAAATCGCAGGGATTTAAAACCGGTCGTGAAACGGCGGGCTAAACAAATTTTTATGACCCCGCGGTTCTGTCTTCACTGCATTTCGCTGAGACAGGAATACCGGGGGCTCTGAACCCTGCCATGTGATGGCAGGGCTAACCACCATAACGACGAACGGCCTGTAAAACCAAGGTTAAATATAAAGGTAATATCTAATAATTCGGGAAATCGAGATTGCTTCGTCCGCCTGCGCGGAGGCAGGCTTTCCTCACAATGACACGGTTCGTGTTATTTTTTTTGGCGGAGGATTTTGATAATCACAAAGGTGAAGAGGCCAATGATAGTGAGCCAACTTAGAATCATAAAAATCCAGCCGTCAGGACGCATCTGATTGGTCTCCTTCCGCCTTCGCTGACGCTTCGGCGGATAAATTCTGTTTTCTTTTCTGCCAGGCCCTTTGAACCATCAAAACTAAAACACCAAAGAACAGGACAAGGCCAATCCTTGTGGCCAAAATAAACGGTTTGTCCGCCTTCGATACGTTTTTCATTGCAATTACAGTTCGCCAATCCTGCCAGAACCACGTTCCCAAAACGACAAGCAAAAAGATGGGCGTGACATATTTTATTATAAATTTGTAAATTCGGGGAATTTTGATATCTGAGCCTGTGTGGAGCTGAGTCCATGCTTTTTCCATGCCGAAGACCCACGCGAAAAGAATCGCCTCGATGGTGGCAAAAACTATCAGGCAGACATTAACGCTCCAGAAATCCAGCTCGTCAAGAACTCCCCTGCCGAGAAAGAAAATTCCCGGCTGGCACAATAAAAATGTAACGACCGCGAAAACTCCGCTGGCTTTTTTTCTTGAGAAATTAAATTCATCCTCGAGAAACGCGACTGCGGGCTGGGCGAGAGAAATCGAAGAAGTAACGCCTGCGATAAAGAGGAGCATAAACCATAAAAAGCCGAACATATTGCCGAATGCGATTTTCTGCATTACGAGGGGCATCGTAACAAAGCCGAGATTGAATGCGCCGCCTGATGCGATTTTGGCAGCGCCGGCGGAACCGAAAAAAGCGAAAGCTGCGGGGATAACGATACTGCCGCCGAGGATAACTTCAGCAAATTCATTAGTTGCCGCGGCACCGAGGCCGGAGAGCGCGACATCGTCCTGTTTCGTAAGATAGCTGGCGTAGGTAAGGATAACGCCGATGCCGCAGCTTAAGGTGAAGAATATCTGGCCTGTGGCTGCGAGCCAGACTTTTGCGCTTTTGAGCGCAGACCAGTCCGGATTCCATAAAAAGCCCAGGCCGTTGACGATGTTACAGTCTGGTTTGGCCGGGTCCGGTGCACCGAGCGTAAGAACCCTGACGATGAGAATTACGGCGAAGATAAACAAAACGGGCAAGGCATATTCGCAGACTTTTTCGATGCCTTTGCTAATGCCCATATAAACTATTAAAACATTTAAAATAAAAGTGATGAGAAAGAAGAAATAGGCGGGAGCAAGGCTTGAAAAAAATTCGTTTTTGACAAGGCCCTGATAGCCATGCAGAAAGGCAGTCATAGTTTGCTCGGTAACGCAGGCATTGTATTTGCCGGTCAAGGCAAAGACGCTGTAGCCGAGGAGCCAGGATTCGATGTAAATATAATAGATAAAGATGACTATTGGGCCGAAGATGCCGATGACGCCGAAGTATTTGATGAATTTATTTTTTTCCCAGAGAGTGTGAAACATTCCCGGCGCGGTGCTGTGGCCGAAGCCGCCGCCGAACCTTCCGATAGTCCATTCAATCCACATCAGCGGCAGGCCGACCAGAAGCAGCGCGATGAAATAGGGAATCATAAAGGCACCGCCGCCGTTATTTGCGGCCTGGACGGGGAACCTGAGAAAATTTCCGAGGCCGATGGCACTTCCGGCCACGGCGAGGATTACACCAAGTTTACTGCTCCATCGTTGTCTGGACATCGATCAATCCGTTGGTATTTAGCGTTCAATTCCAAGAACGGTGAGGGTATCACGTTCAATCACGCCGCGAATGCTTTCGCGCGGGACAGTCGGAAGATTCGTATCTGCGAGCAATTTATTAAAGCCCAAAAGAATCTCGGCACAGGTTTGCGGCTTATTAAAAGGCAGGCCGGAACCGAAAAATAATTTACCCAAGACGCCCGCCTCGTGCGCGGCAAGAACAGTATTATAAACCTCCCAGACTTTTTGAGGATTTATAGTCAAATCGCCGAAAACATTTTCGTGTTTGGCGAGCATACAAACAGTTTCATTGATGAACGGCCTGCCCATAGAGCCGATGATAATCTTAAGGTCGCTGAAGCTGCGGGCAATCTCGTCAAGCAAAGACGGCCGGGCATATTCGAGAACCGAATCGGCGGTATATGGCGGAGCATTGTGGAAGAATAACGGGATTTTCAGGTCCTGTGCAACTTCGTAAAACTGCAAAGCCCTGCTGTGAGCGGGATGAAAAGCCTGGTCGCTGCAGTGAAGCACGGCGCCTTTGAAAGCCAAATCGTTTTTCATGCCGGACCAATACCGTTTTGAAATGTCGTCATTAACGGGGTCAACAACGGCAAAGCCGACCATCTTTTTGGGATGACGGGTAATGTATTTGCTGACAAGCTCATTCGACTCGATATTAGACTGAGACGGACTCGCAAGCACAAAGCAAACATCGACCGGGGCGGAATCAGCGAAATGATCCTCGGTGCCGATATTACGGCCGGGACAGTTTATATGAGTATGACAATCAATTATCATCGTTCTTTTCCAGAAAAGCCATTGCAAAACAACAACTTATAATCGGTAATATAATATCGGCAAAACAGAGGAACTGTCAAGAACAATAAACTTGCCTTAAAACAGGGTTTAGGGTATAGGGTTTAGGGGACAGGGCGGAAATAAAAAAATAAGGAAGTAAAGAAGTAAGGAAAATTCACGTCAAAATGGAGCTAAATGACGATAAAAAAAGGATATTGAAAACTATCCTCGAAGGACTCTACAGCAAATATAACCATAAAAAATTCATACCGCCTGACCCGCTGCAATTTGCTTATCGGTATAAAGATAAAGCTGATATGGAAATCGCAGGTTTTTTAGCGGCTTTATTCGCGTACGGGGCAGTGGAACAGATTGAAAAATTCGTTACCGTCCTTTTAGGAAAAATGGGGAAAAGCCCGGCTAAATTTATCAAAAATTTGTCGGCTAAAGATAAAAAACTCTTCGAGAATTTGAAATACCGCTTTAATACCAGTCAGGACATAATCATCATACTGGAAAGCCTGAAAAAAGTACTTGTCCGATACGGCAGTATAGAAAAACTTTTCCTTAAAGGCTATCACGACAACGATAAAAATATCATACCGGCGGCGACAAAATTCATTCAGACACTGGACGGGAAAAGCAGCAGAGGCCTGAAATTCCTGCTGGCTGAGCCGTCAAGCGGAGGGACAAGCAAAAGATTGTTTCTTTTTTTACGCTGGATGGTGCGAAACGACGCGGTTGACGCGGGACTGTGGAAAAAAATCGACAAGGCAAAACTCGTCGTGCCGGTCGATGTGCATATGGGACGATTGAGCAAAATTATCGGCCTGCATAACAAAAAAACCGTTAACCTTAAAACGGCGATTGAAATAACGGCCGGTTTCGCCCAAATCAGCCCAGAAGACCCCGTTAAATATGACTTTGCGCTTTGCAGAATAGGGATTCTGGAGAATTGCACAGGCAAAAAGAATAAATACTGCCCGAACTGCGAATTGGCGGGATTCTGTAAAAAAAACTTTATTTTTAACCTGATTTAGTGTAAAATAGTGATGTAACCAAATTTTGAGAAAAAGGCTTAAAAATGAAACAGAAATTATTTGCCGGTATTATAATACTATTATTTTTCACATTGGCTGACGCATTTTCGGCGCCTGAGCCTGCGGTCGTGCCGGGGGAAAATCAGTGGACTTTGAACGTTGTATTCACCCAGCCGCAACAGATAACCGTCCGGATTCCCGGCGAGAGAAAACCGCAGAGGTTCTGGTATATTATCATAACAGTTACCAATACATCCAAGATGGACGCGTCTTTCTATCCGGGCTGCGAACTGGTGACGGATACTTTTCAGATAATACCGGCTTATACAAACACAAGAAATGTCGTGTTCGATAAAATCAAGAGCCGATATAAAAAGAGATATCCATTCCTCGAATCACTCGAATCGGCAGACAATAAAATACTACAGGGGCAGGACAACACAAAAGACCTTGCGATAATCTGGCCGGACTTCGAGGCAAAGGCGAAAAATATATCGCTGTACATAGCCGGGCTGAGCAATGAAACGGCAGCCGTTAAACACCCAACCAAAAAAGACGCTAACGGAGTGCCTGAAAAAATCTATCTTAGAAAAGCACTCGAACTGCAGTATTCAATCAGCGGTGACCCAACCCTTCGAAATAATACCAAGCTTGTCTATAAGAACAAGAATTGGGTAATGAGATAGAAAAACCGTCAAACGGTTGCGGCTGCGAGACTCGTTTCGGTTACGTCAATCGGAAGTCGTATTCAATATGCGACCACATCACAGTTATAAGGCAAACTAAATTGATGAAATCTGACTGCAACGGGGACATTTAACCTGAGCGGCTTTGTAATTGGGCGGGATTTTCATTTTCAGGCCGCAGGGACAATTCACGAAACTAAAGCCGGCAGTTTTCTGCATTATGTCGCCAATATCCCGAGTCTGCTTTTTAAAGTCCACCGATTTTTGCCAGTCGGCGGAGCGAATCTGAACAGATTCATCCTTAAGAGCAGACGAAGGTATCGGGGTAGTGTGTTTTGTCGCAGTCTTAAAGGCATTGGAATAATCGGTAAACGAGGCCCCTGCCATGCCGCGAAGTATTTTAATCCGCTCGGAAATCGGCGGATGAGTGCTGGTCAAATCAGACAGCTTCATGCCCTTTTGCTGCAAAGGATTGACAATGTACATCGGGGCGGTAACTTTGTTGCCGACAGAAAGAGGAGTTGTATTCTGGGAAATTTTTTCGAGGGCACCTGCCAGGCCTTCAGGATAACGGGTAAGTCTGGCAGAGCCGGCGTCGGCAAGATACTCCCTGCTTCTGGACAGAGAAAAATATAAAAGCGTGGCCATAATCGGGGCGAGAACGGCAGCGATAATCGCGATTATCATCATAAGTGCCTGAGCCTGACCGCCGCCTTTGTTTCTCGAGGAATAACGCCTGCCCATCGAACTGTAAAACATACTGCGAAGGAAAATTTCAGAAATTAAAGTTATCGCGCCGAGCATAACGCCCGCAATCGTTACAAATAATATATCACGATGCAGAATGTGACTCATCTCGTGGCCGATGACGCCCTGAAGCTCGTCACGGTTAAGCCTGCCAAGAAGGCCCGCTGTAACGGCCAGCGACGCAGTTTGCGGACTTCTGCCTGTGGCAAAGGCGTTGGGAGCGGGGTCATTGATTATGTAAATCTTCGGCATAGGCAACTGGGCGGCAATCGCCATTTCCTCGACCACGTTGAAAAGCTGAGGATGGACACTCTTTGTGACGGGGGTCGCTTTGCTTGCGGCAAGAAAAATCGCATCGCCGCCGGCGAAGCTGACCATCGCCAGAATCATCCAGATAATCAGCGCGACGACCAGACCGACAAAGCCTGCCATCGGGTCGGGCGAAACGGATAATCCTATTATCCAGCCCAAAAGGCCCAAAACCGCCGCCATCAAAACAAGCAGCAGTATCGAATTACGTTTATTTGCTCTTATCTGTTCCCACATAGAAAAACCAGAAAAACCCCCGGTAAAACCGGGGGCTAAATATTAAAAACTAACTTTAGGGACGGCTTTTTCGGCGGCGTCTTCGATTTCAAAGAAGTCGCGTTTGGCGAAATTAAACATTCCCGCAACGACATTCGAGGGGAACATCTGGATTTTGTTATTGTAGAACAAAACCTGGTCGTTATAAGCCTGACGCGAAAAGGCGATTTTGTTTTCCGTGCTGGAAAGCTCTTCCTGCAAGGCAAGAAAATTCTGGTTGGCCTTTAAATCAGGATAAGCCTCGACCGTCAAAAGGAATTTGCTCAGCGCCTTGCCAAGAACACCTTCGGCTTTGGCGGATTCGGCAACGCCTTTTGCGCCCATCGCCTGGCTGCGGGCGTTGGTAACAGCTTCAAGCGTTCCGCGCTCGTGCTGCATATAGCCCTTTGCCGTCTCAATAAGATTAGGTATCAGGTCGTGCCTTCTCTTGAGCTGAACGTCAATCTGCGACCATGCATTGGCAACCTGATTGCGAAGAGAGACAAGAGAATTGTAAATGCCAATTACAAACATAATAAACAAAACAACTATTACGAGCAGAACAATTAAAATTCCCATAACCACCCTTTCGAAAATTTACTGAACCGAAAATTTATACGCTGTCAACTGACTAAAAGTTTCGCCCGGCCTTAAAAGCACCGATGGGAAATAAAGCCTGTTCGGCGAATCGGGGAAATGCTGAGTTTCAAGACAGAAACCATAATACTTATTATATACGCTGCCGTTTTCGCCCTTTATGCCATTGAGAAAATTACCGGTATATAACTGCATTGCCGGCTGCGAGGTGAAAACCTCCATAACCCTGCCGCTTGCCGGCTCTGTTACCCGGGCGGCGAGTACAAACTGGCCGGCGGAATCCCTGTTCAAAACATAATTATTATCGTAACCGCCAACTTTCTCAATCCTGCTTCCAATCGCCATTGGATGTCTGAAATCAAGGTCGGTGCCTTCGACCTTTCTGATTTCGCCTGTCGGGGTACAGTTGCCGTCCGCAGGCGTGTAAAAATCGGCGTTTATCATCAATTCATGAGCGAGAATATCGCCGGTGCCCTGACCTGCGAGATTAAAATAGCTGTGGTTGGTAAGGTTAATTACCGTTTTTTTGTCGGTGGTTGCTTTATAACTTATTCTCAATTCATTGTTATTTGTCAAAGTATAAGTAACCGTAACATCGAGATTGCCGGGATAGTTCTGGTCGCCGGCGGGACTTAAATATTTGAAGACCACGCCGGAATACTTATCAGTTTTAATCTTTTTGCCATTCCAGATGACCCTGTTAAAGCCTTTGATGCCGCCGTGAAGATGGTTTGGGCCGTTGTTAACAGCAAGTGTGTATTCCTTGTTGTAGAGTTTGAATTTACCATTCGCTATACGATTGGCGTATCGGCCGACTACGCAGCCGAAATAATTCGTATCTTTCATATATTCGGCGGGACTATCGAAACCGAGAACAACATCTGCGAATTTGCCGTTTTTGTCGGGCACTTTAAGCGAAACAAGCGTCGCTCCCAGTGAGATAAACTTCGCTTCCATACCGTTTTTGTTTTTCAGGGTAAACGATTCCACGCTGGATTTTTTGTCCGCCTTTGCGAATGCACCCGCCGAAGCGAGTGCAAGCAGTAAAATAAAACAGTATCTAATTCTTATTTTTTCCCACATAATTATCTCCCTTTTTAAATCGTACTAAACTTATGAACAACAAGATGCCTGTAAACCTGTTTCGGCTCAAGCGTCACAGAAGGAAAATCGGGATGATTGGGCGAATCAGGATAATGCTGCGTCTCAAGACAAAAAGCTCCGTGCTTTTTGTACAGTGCGCCGGCCTTGCCCGTTACGTCATTAATAAAGTTGCCCGTATAAAATTGAACCGCAGGTTCAGTAGTGAAAACTTCCATCACCCTGCCGCTTTGAGGTTCTACGACTTTTGCAGCGAGTGAAAGCTCGGCCGGCGATGATTTATTCAGGATATAATTAAAATCGTATCCAATTCCGAATTTGCCGATATTTTCGCCAATCGGCTTCGACACGGTAAGGTCAAGCTCGGTATCTTTGACGGATTTAATTTTGCCGGTAGGAATGTAGCCGCTGTCGACAACTGTGGTTTTGTCGGCGTTTATTTGTATGCGATGCGAAAGGATATCGCCTTTATCGTGGCCTGCAAGATTGAAATAGCTGTGGTTGGTAAGATTAACAATAGTCTTTTTATCAGTTACGGCCTGGTAGCTGATTTTCAGTTCGTTATCATCCGTAAGGGTATAAGTAACGGTAACATCGAGATTGCCTGGGTAGCCCTGCTCGCCATCGGGGCTTAAATATTTGAATATAACTCCGCAGCCGTCGCTGTCTTCGAATGGTTCGGCATGCCAAGGCGCCCTGTTGAAACCTTTAATTCCGCCGTGAAGGTGGTTTTTGCCGTTATTTGTAATCAGTTTATATTCTTTGCCGTCGAGGGTAAATTTGGCATTTGCAATCCGATTTGCGAAGCGTCCGACAGTGCAGCCGAAAAAACATTTGTCGTTCATATACCCGTCAAGGTCGTCATAGCCAAGAACGATATCGGCGAATTTGCCGTTTTTGTCGGGCACTTTAAGCGAAACAAGCGTCGCTCCAAATGAAATCAGCCCGGCCTCAATGCCTGCCCTGTTTTTTAAAACAAAAAATTCGATGTCTTTATTATGGCTCAGCTTTCCGAAAGTACCTTTTTCAATCACCATTTTTCGCCTCGCTTTTATTTTTACCGAATATTTCCGTCAGAAGTTTAATAACTTTCCTGTCTTTGTCCAAACATCCTCTTGCGAGCACCCGGGGCAACTCGCCTTTATCAAACCACAGGCCGTGGCCATTTGCGCAACGGTCGATAACAACAGGCTCATCGCCACCGACCTGGATTTTATGCATCTTTTTAAGACATATCGGGCATGGACGAGACTGTTCCTTTGAGGATTTTACCTGTTCAAAGGAATCGATAAACAAACGGCTCTGCCGCTGGTCTTCAAACAGCAGCTCAAGCTCACTGGCATCAAGCCAGATACCGCCGCAGTTCTGGCAGTAATCTGTTTCGACCCGGTCAAGCTCCAATATAATCATCGGATTTTTACAGGCCGGACAATCCATTTACCCCCACACCAATATAAAAGTTTTTGAAAATTTGGTTTCCACTTTTTACGCTCTAATATTTTCCCCAACCAGAATATTGGTGTGGGGGCTTACCACCTTTTGCGCCACCATAGCATACCCACTGTTATCGCCGGCAAAAACGCCAGCAGGAAAATTATCCAGAAAGAGGCCGGGGCATCGTGTTTGAAAGGCAAAATAACGTTCATCGAAAAAACGCTCACCACAAGGGTGGGCAGCATAATAACAATCGTCAGAATCGTCAGCGCCTTAATGCGAATATTAAGATTGTTGCTGATAATCGAAGCACGTGCATCCATCATACTCGAAAGCACCTGAGAAAATATCTCAGTCTGGGCAAGACACTGATTGTTCTCAATCGACATATCGTCGAGAAATTCGAGATTTTCCTGCGAAAGACCTATCCTGGCCGAATAAGTTTTGAGCCTGCTGATAAGCACGGCATTGGAATGTATGGCGTTAAGATAATAAACCAGACTCTTTTCAAGCGTAAACATATTCAACAGGTATTTATTTTCCATGGCGACGTTTACCTGCTGCTCAAGCTCGTTGGAGATTCTGTTGATACCCCTAAGATGCTCGACAAAATGTAAAATGGCACGAAAGATAAGCTTCAGCGACAGGTCGAGAATCGAAGTAACCCTGTTGAATATCTTGCCGTCAAATAACGGCATATCATCAGCAATCACAATCACAAGACGGTCGGTGAAAATAAACACGCCGACAGAAAGAGCCTTAAACAAAAACTCATCCTCAGGAGCATAATGTTTGGGCCGTTTAAGAATCATCGCGATATGCTCCGGCTCGAACTCAAGACGGCTCGGCTCATCAGGGTCAAGAGAAGAACTAAGAGTGTGCTCGTCAATCTTGAGATGGTCGACCAGATGCTTTCGCTCGTTTTCATCCGGAGCGATATAAACAAATATAGCGGCGTCATTATTGGCACACTCAACCAGTTTTCCGTTGGTTATCTGCAGGTTTCTTAACATACGAGTACTCCAAATATATTTACGATTGCGTCAATTCTAACAACCACTACTCCGATGAGAAAGCAAAAAATATCGGTTTGGGCGGCTAATTCCGAATAGCCGGCTAAATCTTTTGACATTTTCGGGGTGCGTTTCTACAATTGTACGGATATTCAGGAACGAAAGGACTAAAAATGGACCCAATGGAAAACTCTTACCTGTCAAACCAGCCGCCCCGGCCCGCATCGAGAGGAACCGGCTGGAAGATATTCTTCGGTATCATCCTGGGCCTGTCAATAATAGCAAATTTTGTCCTTTTTCTGGCCCTTATTGTTGTGGGCTCCCAGCTGCTGACAGGGACGAATTTGAGCGACTCTGTTGTTGAAAAAGTAATCGAGGACAGCTCGTCCAACAATAAAATTGCGGTCATTAAAATAGAAGGCATAATCAATACTGAACTTGCGGACCTGGCATCAAGCCAGATTAAGGCCGCTAAAAAGGATAAAAACGTCAAGGCGGTAATATTCAAAACCATTACGCCCGGCGGAGGAATCTCGGCAAGCGACCGGATATACGATGAAATAACCCGATTCAGAGCCGAAACGGGCAAGCCTGTCATCGCGTTTATGCAGACAATCGCCACATCGGGCGGCTTTTATACCTCGTCGGCCTGCGATAAAATTATCGCCGAACCGACCGCAATCACAGGCTCAATCGGCGTGATAATGGGACATTTCGTCCTTCAGGATTTGTTCGAACAGAAATTGGGCATAAAACCGGTAGTTATTAAGTCCGGCCCGAAAAAAGACTGGCCGACAAGTTTCGAGCCTGTAACCGAAGAACAAACGGCATACCTTAATGAAACACTTATCATACCGGCTTATGAAAGGTTTCTCGGAGTTGTGATAAAAAGCAGAAAAGACAAGCTGACCGAGCCGCAGATACGGGCTTTGGCCGACGGCAGCGTTTATAACGCACAGCAGGCTCTCGATAACAAACTAATCGACGAAATCGGCTATATGCCCGAAGCGATAGCGGAGGCAAAAAAACTGGCAAATATTGCCGATGCCAAAGTCGTGGAATATAACAAGACTTTTTCACTGGAAGACTGGCTGGGAGGAAAAACAGGGGTAAAATCATTCCTGCATCTTAACCGCGATACGATATATGAACTTACGACACCGCAGTTGATGTATCTTTGGGACGGGGGGTTGAGCTTTTAACTTTATTTTAACCCCCTGTTTCCAACGAAACAGATAATTTGCCAGGTCGTGGCGTCTATTTATTTCTTTTTTTTGCCTGCCGAGAAAAATCCTGCCATAATGAAAAACGCAACAGTCGCAGGCTCAGGAATAGCGAATTCAGATGAAGCTACAGTCACATTATCCAGTCCCCAGCTTTCATCGCAGACATCCTGAAGTCCCAATCCTGCAAAGCTGAGCGTTAACGAATTGGCAGAATGAGTAAAAGTAAAGCTGAGATTGTAAACAGAATCGCCATAGAATTCATAACCGAGCGTGTTTGTTTCCGCCGCTCCTGTTTGTGCCGGATATTCCTGCGAACTGGAATAAGAGGCCGGATAAGACTGCATATGACCGTCCTGGGCGGTATTACTAAATGTAGTATTCAATAATTCAGGACCATCGACCACACTAAGCTGCCAAACATCAGGGCCCCAATCGGCGCCGGTGCCGTCCCATGACTGAATTACAAACAAATCAAAGGACAATGTAACAGACTGGTGGGCGGGCAGATTATCGAGAGATAAAGTAACAAAGTCGTTACCGCCAAATTGTCCGAGGAAAGTCCTGCTCCCGGCAGGAGTTATATCTACCGATATATTCGACCACTCCGAACCGACAACCGACTCAAAGTCATTTGAATAAACAACGCCCGCGTGAGTTGTACGAACTGAAGTCAATATGCCAACCAATAAAGCGGCTGCCAACCAAAATGTAATTTTGCTCATTTTAATTCCCCCATATTTTTTATTCTTTGTTTTACTAACCAAGCTTTAAACTTTTTCTGCCCGACAGGAAAAATCCCATCATAACAAACAAAGCAAGCGAAGCAGGCTCAGGTATTACCGTAACCGGGCTATAGACGACCTGTGAATTATTACCGAGCCAGATATTGCCTGCGGCATAAAAGCTTCCGGAAAGGTCAGAAGAACTGTCAGTGCCGAAATCGCCGCCGTAAACTTTTACAACGGCTGCAAGTTTTGTATTTTCACCCAGCCAGGCATCGTGACCGAAAACATTGATAAACAGATTGCCCGAACCTGAGTTTGTGAAAGTTACACTTTTGCCCGTATCGAACTGGCCGGCAATATTAAGAACGACATCGCCGAGGCTCGTATCGATATTTACAACGCCGTCTTTGTTCATCCAGAAGTTTTTCAGATTATACTCGCCGGCGGAAAGATTAAGCGTCACATTTTTGTCAAAACTCCAGTCTCGATATTCGCCGGGCTGAAGAGTCTTAGTACTGTATTTTTCACCATAAATATTATTTGTTCCGACAGCGTTCTGCTGAAGTGAATCGAGCGGCGGCAATACAAAATCTCCAAAGCTGACGGAAGTACCGCTGATTAAAACATTATTGCCGGTATGCACATAGCCGTTGGCGAGGACATTGCCGCTTACAACGGAATTATTTCCGAGCCAGAGATTGCCCTGAGTATATATCGAGCTGAGGCTTGTCCCGTTACCTGCAGAAATATTTCCCGCGGAAGCAACAGGCCCGCCGACGGTTACAGTATTTCCAAAACCAATAGTCCCGCCGGCCCATAAGGAAAGCTCGTCGATATTTATAGTAGTTGCCTGTGCGGTTAAGGTGAAAACCGCGACAAAAAATAAAACTACAATTCTACTGTATCTGAGTCTAAACACTTTAAACCCCCAAAAAATCAGGCAGTCTTTGCCGAATTCTTTTTACTGACAACCATAAGAAAACCGAAAGCTACGAATGCGAGTGTGGCAGGTTCCGGAATTGCACCGGTATCCACCGCAACAAGGAAATCCTGCGCGCCGAGATAAGAAAGCGACCTCAAATCCGCCATAGGACCTGTTCCGTCGAGAGCATGCAGCCAGTCATTTGCTTTTTGAGAATCGAGATTGGTCGCTTTGAATCCTCTGCTGCCGCCGGTGCCGTCACTGGTAACATCCCAGCCTGCAGAAGAAGTCGGCAAATCCTCATAAATAATTTCCCAGACTGCTGCGGCAAAGGCTCCGGCTTCATTTTTCTGCTGAGAAGTATAGCTGCCGGTTGCGGCCCATGCCGGATTGTAAAATCTGCCCCATAACTCGGCCAGATAATCAGCTTTCGCCTGTCCCATAGAACCGCCGAGAAACGCCGTCGGCCTTGGCCCATCCTGCACTTTGAGCACGTCATAAGTAAGAGTTCCTGGCGCTGTGTATTCAGAAAGGTCCATACAGAAACCGCTAAAAAGACCATTGTCGATATATTGACCTTCGCCCGTTCCTGCGGTTTTGTTAAAGAGAAAAACGCCGGCGGAAACATTAAGACCGTTCCAGCCGCCGCCCCATATTGTCATTGTGTCCTTTGCCCCGTAGCCGGACTGGCTCATAGTAACAGTTCCGTAAATCGGAGTAGCCACACATACGGCACACAGCAAAAGCGTGATAATCAAAACCACCGTTAATCTCGTTTTCATCAACCTTTAAACCTCCAAATTTCAATTTTCAGGGGTACAGCACCCCCGCATAAAATCGTTCTTTATATATATACTACGAAATAAAACGGTGCATGCTGAATGAAGCGGCGTAAGAATCCTCAAGGTCCTGTAATACAAATTTTAATAAAAGAATATTGAGGTATGAGCGGATGAAACTACGAAAAAAAAATTTTGTGGTCTTAAAATGTGCAGGATTTAAAGGCGATACTTAGGCGTTCAATGCGTAATATTCCGTGATAAATTTTTATTTTTCGGAATTTTCGCCGGCAAGCCGCCAGGAAAGGCCGTAAGAGGTAAAACTATCCGGAAGCTGAGAACCGAGGCTGCAGGAAACAACAAGTTCATACACGGTATCAGGGTCAAGGGAAACATAAAGATGCTCAACATTATCAACGGGACTATCGCTGTAATCGACAAGTTCAGACCTGCCTTCGCCGTCAATGGCCCATAACTGAAGCTGTAAATTGCTGAATAAGCTCAACTGAAGATTAAAGGGATACCGGTTTTCATAAATTCTGTTCCAGGCAAGAGTCGCGGTCAACCGGCTTTTTGCGGCGGGGCCGGTCTGGAATCTGTAAACTTTTTCGACGATATAATTAGGCTCAATAATATTGATGTCCCAGCCTGCGGTATTCACATCGCCGTCACGCCGCATGCCCGCGGTAAGAACATTATAGGCGGCAAGGCCGTCCACCAGCCCGGCTCCCTGTCTGAAATCGAGCGGATATTCAGAATCGTCGTTACTGTCAGCGAAACCCTTGTGCCAGCCGGCGAGCTTTTTCGCACTGGTCATTAAAATAGATTTCATTACACAATTGCCCGCAAAAGGAGAGGCGGCAAGCTGCAAATCAGGCTCCTGTTTAGCTTTTTGCATAAGCATGGAAGCAACGCCTGCTACTACCGGCGCAGCAAAACTCGAATAATCGCCGCTGGGTCTGTAAAGGCTGTTAGTATCCGCTACAGCAACAAGACAATTGCCCGGGGCAACTATGTCCGGCTTGCAGCGGCCGTCAAGCGTCGGGCCCGCGCTCGAACGATTCGCATCAGGCACGCCAAAATCGGCCAATGAAGCATTTGAATCGACAACACCAACGGCAAGTATATTGGCACCTGCCGCCGGGTATAACGGCAAATCATAAGAACTCTTCCCATTGCCGATTGAAGCAACTACCAAAAGACCGAAATTCTCGGCCATATTGTCAATGCCCCTTGTCCACCAGGCTTCGCAAGACCAGCCAAGACTAATCGTAAGCAAATCTTCTTTTGGCCAGCGACTCGGGTAAACATAGTCCGTTATAAAATGCCAGAATTCATAGACATTCAATTGCGCATCAGGAGCAGCGGACCTGTATGAAAAATCGCCAATCGGCTGATAAAATGCGTTTGCGTCTAAACCGGCAAGAATCGAAGCGATAGCTGTTGAGTGACTTGAAGTGCCGGGTTGGCCGTACCGGTCATCGTAAAAATTTACCTTGAGGCCTTCAAAACATTTATGAGAAATATCCGGCCTGTAATCATTCTGAGGTTTGGAATCCACATACGTATCGCTTCTGCAGACAAGGCCGATGCTCAGACCTTTGCCCGTAAGATTAGGGTCTATATCGCCGAGGTTGTACAACCCGATAAAATCGAGAGCGGCCGGCTGAACGGCTGCCGCGACAACCAAAGCCGTAGAAAACAACAATGCAACTGCTGCCAATTTTAAAAATCTGCGAACCAAAAAACACCCTTAAAAATTAGAAAAATTCATATCTATTATACCATATTCTGCTTAGTCTTTCCAGACTGCCTACTTTATTTTTTAACTCTTTAGACGCACACGGTTAACGGCATAAAATAAGGCCGATTTACGCCTTGCTAAAGGATAATCCGGTTGCTATACTCTTCTAAGTTATTTCGGACGTCTGGAGATTGGGATTAAGCAATAATATGGAAATTCTTTTAAGCTCCGATAAAATCGCTGATTGCATTACAAATCTGGCCAATGAGATTATCTCAAAGGCGACCAGAGACAACCAGATTGTTGTTATCGGTGTCAGAAGCAGAGGAGAGATTCTTGCCAAGCGTCTTGCCGAGGTACTATCCAAAAAACTCAAAAATAAAACCCCCTGCGGCACTTTAGACATAACCCTTTACCGCGACGACATTAATAATCCCCAGGGCGAAAGCCAGCCTGTCGTAAGAAGCACAGAAATAGGTTTTAATATAGATGATAAAATAATAATCCTCGTAGATGATGTTCTATATACAGGCAGAAGCGCCCGCGCGGCAATGGACGCTCTGATTGACCTGGGCAGACCAAAAGCAATAAGACTTGCCGTGCTGGTCGAAAGAGCCGGCAGAGAATTCCCCATACACGCGGATTTTGCCGGTCTTAAAGTCGACCTGCCTGCAGATAAGTCCGTACAGGTTAATTTCGTGGAATCCGACGGCAAAGACAGAGTAATCGTAATATGAGCAAAAAAGAATTTATATGGAATCGCAAACACCTTATCGGGCTGCGGGAGCTGAGCAGAGAGGAAATCGAATATATTCTCGACACCGCTCAGGGCTTCGAGCAGGTAAGTACGAGAAGCATTAAAAAGGCCCCTACTCTTCGCGGCAAGGTAGTAGTCAACCTGTTCTTCGAAGACAGTACAAGAACCCGAAACAGTTTCACACTGGCGGCCAACAGATTGAGCGCGGACGTCATAGAGTTCACACAGAAAAGCAGCAGCGTAAGCAAGGGCGAAACGCTTCTGGATACCGCAAGGAACCTCGAAGCGATGGGAATCGACATCGTTGTGATAAGACACAGCGCAGGAGGCGCACCGAAATTTCTAAGCAGAAATATCAACGCCTGCGTTGTCAACGCCGGCGACGGATATTGCGAACATCCGACACAGGGACTGCTGGATACTTTTACGATAAGAAAAATAAAAGGCTCACTGGAAGGACTTAAAATCGCAATCGTGGGCGACATCGCTCATTCGCGGGTTGCAAGAAGCGATATATACGCGATGACAAAACTCGGCGCCGAAGTAACTCTTGTCGGCCCGCCTACTCTTATGCCGGCAAAGGTCAGCCAGCTTCCGGTACAGGTAAGCTATTCGCTGGACGCGGTTATCGGGCAGGTAGATGTAATCAATATGCTGCGAATACAATTCGAAAGAATGGGAACAAATCCGTTTCCATCAATAAAAGAATACTCTCACTATTTCGGTCTGACGGTCGAGAGAATGAAAAAAGCGAAAAAAGACATCCTCGTTATGCACCCGGGTCCGATTAACAGAGGCGTGGAAATAGAAAGCGAAGTAGCCGACGGTACGAACAGCGTAATCCTGCAGCAGGTAACCAACGGCCTTGCGGTGAGAATGGCGGTGCTGTTCCTTGTTAATCAGGCGGCAATGGCAAAAGAATAATATGGCAAAAAATATACTTATAAAAAATGGTTTCGTAATCGACCCGGCCAACAAGATAAATCAAAAGGCTAACGTTTACGTAGTCGATGGTAAAATCGCCGAGGTCAGCAAATTTGAACCAAAGGCAGATTTAATAATCGACGCAGCAGGCAAATACGTGCTGCCCGGTCTGATTGATATTCACGTTCACTTCCGCGAGCCCGGCGATGAAGAAGAAGAAACAATAGCATCCGGTTCGGCAGCGGCAGTGGCGGGAGGATTCACATCGGTAGTATGCATGCCGAACACCGACCCTGCGATTGACGACGCGACAAGCGTCGAGTACATCCACAGAATGGGCAGGCAGGCAAGAAGGACGCACGTATATGTGATGGGAGCTATCACAAAAGGCAGAGCGGGCGAACAACTCAGCGAAATGGGATTTATGACCCAGGCGGGCGCAGTCGGTTTTACAGACGACGGAAGCGGAGTGCAAAACGCCGCTGTAATGCTAAGGGCGCTCAAATATTCATCAATGTTTAAAAATATTGTTATAAGCCAGCATTGTCAGGATAACTTACTTGCCGGAGCCGGTGCGATGAATGCCGGTTTTAATTCAACGGTACTGGGACTGCCGGGAATAGACCCGCTGGCCGAAGAAATGATGCTTTGGCGGGATATTCAGCTTGTCCGAAAAACAAATATGCGATACCACGTCCAGCATGTTTCAACCGCAAAATCGGCAGAGCTGATAAGGCAGGCCAAAAATGATTGTCTGCCGATAACCTGCGAGGTTGCGCCTCATCATCTGCTTTTGACCGATGACGCCTGCTGTGATTATGATACAAATTATAAAGTCAATCCGCCATTGAGAACGGCCAAAGACATCGAGGCTATAAAACAGGCGATAAAAGACGGCGTAATCGACGCGCTCGCGTCCGACCATGCGCCGCACCTGAAAAGCGAAAAGGAACTTGAGTTTCTCGCGGCGCCGTTCGGAATAGCAAGTCTCGAATGCGCGCTGGGGCTTTATATCAAGGCACTGATTGAGCCGAAAATAATAGACTGGCCGCAGCTTGTCTCTATAATGGCTGTTAACCCGGCGAAAATAATCAGCGTCGATAAAGGCACTTTAGGCAAAGGTAAACAGGCCGATATAACCATCATCGACCCGGATTTCGAATATACAGTCGATGTGAATAAGTTCCGTTCGAAAAGCAAAAACTGCCCCTACGACGGCTGGAAGCTGAAAGGCAAAGTCGAATACACAATCGTCGGCGGAGAAATCAGATACTCGACATTCGCCACGGTGTAACCATGTCGCAACAGGCGGAAAATTTAACGTGCTGATAATTGACGGTTATAATTTGCTGCGGACCGTGCAGAATCTGACAGAGCATTCCTCAGAAATCACCGATGTTCAGATTTGCCGGATAATAAACGAATATCTTTACAGAACAAAAAAGAAAGGCTGTCTCGTCTTTGACGGAATCGGGCCGAAAGACAAATCGCCTTTCAATAATTTATTTTTTCTGGAAATAACTTTTTCCGGCACCAGCCGCGAAGCTGACGATATTATTGAAACGATGATTGTCGAAAGCAGCGCCCCGAAAAGTCTTATCGTCGTCAGCAGCGACAGACGGATTAAAAGAGCGGCTGAAAAAAGAAAAGCGACCGCCGTCGATTCTGTCGATTTCTGGACGGAGGTAATTAAAACACTTGAGAAAAAAAGAAAAAGGAAATTAGAGCCGCAGGCAAAATTTACAGGTATAACCGAAGCCGAAACGGAATACTGGCTGAGGGAATTTGGTCTTTTAAAATAAAAACACGGAGAAAATTATGGCTTACACAATCGGACTTGACTACGGAACAAATTCCGTAAGATGCGTTGTAGTTAATACAAAAAATGGCGATGAAATAGGAACCGCTGTCTTTTCGTACCCATCGGGCAAAGATGGCATCATACTCGACCATTCAGACGCGAATGTCGCAAGACAAAATCCGGCTGATTATATAAAAGGTATCGAGATAAGCGTAAAAAACGCATTGATACAGGCGAAGAAAAACGATAAAAATTTTTCAGCAGATAAAATTATCGGCTTCGGCGTCGATACAACAGGTTCTACGCCGATTCCTGTCGATAAAAACGGCACTCCCCTTTCTGAGCTGGCTAAATTCAAAAATAACCCCAACGCGATGGCATGGCTTTGGAAAGACCATACAGGATACGCTGAGGCGGCGCAGATTACCGCCCTTGCGAAAAAACTTTATCCTGAATATCTTGCCAAGTGCGGCGGAACATATTCATCCGAATGGTTCTTCAGCAAAATACTGCATTGCCTCAACATCGATAAAAAAGTTTTCGACGCTGCGTATAGCTGGGTCGAATGCTCAGACTATATCCCTGCTGTTCTTGTCGGCGACACCAAACCTGAAAATCTGAAGTGCAGCAGATGCGCAGCGGGACATAAGGCGATGTTCAGCGAAGAATGGGGCGGACTGCCCGCAAAAAGTTTTCTGAGCAAACTCAATCCCAAGCTCGGCGCATTGCGAGAGAGGCTCTACAAAAAAACTTATACCGTCGAGACTGCCGCAGGCGGACTTTCAAAAGAATGGGCAAAAAAACTCGGACTTGCTGAAAATATTCCTGTCGCTGTCGGTGCATTCGATGCACATCTTGGAGCGGTAGGCAGCGGCGTCAAGAATGGTACGCTCGTAAAGATAATAGGAACAAGCACCTGCGACATTCTCGTAAGCCCGAAAAAAGGCAAATTAAAAGATATACCCGGCGTTTGCGGAATCGTTGACGGCTCGGTACTGCCGAATTTCTGGGGTCTGGAAGCGGGACAATCGGCTGTCGGAGATATCTTTAACTGGTTCGTAAATTATATCCAGCCGGGCGGGAAAATCGAAGGCTCGCACGAAGAACTGACAAAAAAAGCCGCGAAATTAAAACCTGCCCAGTCGGGCCTGCTCGCACTGGACTGGAACAACGGCAACAGGACAATTCTCGTTGACCAGAGATTGACAGGATTACTTATCGGCCAAACACTTCATACAAAGCCGGAAGAAATTTATCGCGCACTGATTGAGGCGACAGCTTTCGGCGCCTTGACAATTTTTAACCGTTTCGAAGAATACGGAGTAAAAATAAATGAGGTCGTCAACTGCGGCGGCATCGCAGAGAAAAATCCGATGGTAATGCAGATTTACGCGGATATTACCGGCAGGGAAATGAAGGTCTCACGTTCATCGCAAAGCTGTGCGCTGGGTTCGGCAATCGCAGCGGCGGTAATCGCAGGCAAAAAGGCAGGCGGTTTTGATAATTTCGCCTCGGCACAATCCGCGATGTGCGGCGTAAAGAAAAAAACATATAAGCCAAACGCGAAAAATCATAAAGTTTACGCAGAGCTTTATAAACTCTATAAAAAACTTCACGATGCCTTCGGCATAAAAGACAATAAAATTGTGCTTTCAGATGTTATGAAAAAATTGCTCGAAATTAAAGAAAAGGTCAATAAATAATGTTTGAACAATTAAAAAAATCCGTTTGCAAAGCAAATTTAGAACTTCAAAAACAAAACCTCATTATCTACAGCTTCGGTAACGTCAGCGGCATTGACCGTAAAAAAGGCGTTGTCGCCATAAAGCCCAGCGGAATATCTTATGATAAATTAACGCCCGCGAAAATCGTTCTACTCGATTTGCAGGGCAACGTAATCGAAGGCAAACTGAAACCATCATCGGATACGCTGACTCATCTCGAACTGTACCGGATATTTTCCGATATCGGAGGAATTTGTCATACACATTCGACATACGCGACGATGTGGGCACAGGCCTGCCGGGAGATTCCGCCGCTTGGTACGACCGGGGCCGATTATTTCTACGGAGCGGTGCCGGTTACGGATTGCTTAACCGATTCTCAAATCAAAAATGATTACGAACTCAATACCGGCAGGATAATAGCAAAGAGATTTAAAAATATCGACCCGCTTCAGATGCCGGCGATACTGGTCGCCTGTCACGGGCCGTTTACATGGGGCGAAAGTCCGGAAAAGGCCGTGGAAAATGCGGTAGTTTTGGAAAACACAGCCAAGCTTGCGTTCGGGACGGTAATGTTAAATCTGGATATAACGCCGATTTCGAAACTGCTGCTCGACAAGCATTATTTACGCAAGCACGGGAAAAACGCTTACTACGGGCAAAAAACTTGACCGTGTTAATTATTGAATATATGATACCGCTCCATATATAATTTAAAAAAGGAGTTACAAAATATGGCAAACAAGATGACATTCGGAGTTATAGTCGGCAATAGAGGTTTTTTCCCGGCACTGCTGGCCAAAAAGGGCCGTGAGGATATACTGAACATACTTAAGAAAAACGGTTATGACGCTGTTTGTCTTACTGAAAAAGATACGAAGTTCGGAAGCGTCGAGACTTACAGCGACGCGAAAAAATGCGCGGAGCTGTTTGCCAAAAACGCTGATAAAATCGACGGCATAATAATAACGCTGCCTAATTTCGGCGATGAAAAAGGCGCCGCCGAGGTTATCAAAAGCTGCGGTCTGAATGTGCCGATTCTCATCCAGGCCGAATCTGACGACGCGGCAAAGATGAAGGTCGCAAACAGACGCGATTCATTCTGCGGAAAAATCAGCGTCTGCAACAATCTCAGGCAATCTGGAGTTCCATTCACCCTTACAAAATCACATACCGTTAAGGTAAACTCGCCGGAGTTTAAAGCGGAACTCGATGAGTTCGCCGCAGTTTGTCGAATTGTAAAGGGTCTTAAGAACGTAAGATTCGGGGCAATCGGCGCAAGAACAGGCGCATTCAATACAGTCCGTTACAGCGAAAAAATTCTCGAGCTTGCCGGGGTCTCGGTCGAAACACTCGATTTGTCGGAAATTTTCGGCAGAACTGAAAAATTAAGAGAAAACGACAAAGCCGTAAAGGACAAACTGACGGCGATAAAAAAATACGTCTCGACAAAAGGCATTCCGAATAACGCCCTTGTCAGGATGGCGAAATTCGGCTGCGTCGTCGATTGCTGGATTAAAGAACTTAATCTGGCCGGAACGGCGATTCAGTGCTGGACAAGTATGGAAGAATTTTTCGGCGTAGTACCGTGCACTGTTATGAGTATGATGAGTCAGGGACTTTGTCCAAGCGCCTGCGAAGTTGATATAACCGGCCTTTTGGGAATGTATATCCTGCAGCTTGCAGGAAACAAGCCGAGCGCACTGCTCGACTGGAACAATAACTTCGGAACCAATCCCGATAAATGCGTGCTGTTCCACTGCAGCAATCTGCCGAAATCATTTTTCAGGTCGGCAAAGATGGACTACCAGGCAATTATCGCAGGCTCGGTCGGAAAAGATAATACTTATGGAACTATTGTCGGAAGAATCGCTCCGAACAAGGCTACTTTCTGCAGGGTCGCGACAGACGATACGTCCGGCATGATGACGGCATATACCGGTCAGGGAGAATTCACCAACGATACAATAAACAGTTTCGGCGGCTACGGCGTTATGAAGATTAAAAACCTTCAGTCGCTCCTGAAATATATCTGCAAGGCCGGTTTCGAACATCATGTCGCGGTAAATCTCTGCTCCAGTGCCGATGCAATCACAGAAGCCCTTGATAATTATCTGGGCTGGGAAATTTACCGGCATCAATAATGAAACTGCAGGCAAGTAAATCCCGATTAAGAGGCACCATCGCTATCCCCGCGTCCAAATCGCATACTATCCGCGCAGTCGCGATCGCGTCTTTGGCCGATGGTCAAAGTCTTATCAGGAACCCCCTGATTTCCGATGACGCATTAAGCGCTATAAAATGCTATAGCCTACTCGGAGCAAAAACAGACTGCTCGGATAAAACCTGCTGGAAAATTACCGGCACATGCGGAAGATTAAATGCTCCCGATAAAATTATCGACGTCGGCAATTCCGGCACAACGCTGCGATTAGCAGTCGGCTCGGCGGCTCTTTTGCCAAAGGGTAAAAAGGCAACTTTCACCGGCGACGCACAAATACAAACAAGACCGATACAGCCCCTGCTCGATTCGTTAAATGAACTCGGCGCAAAAGCAGGGAGTTTGAAAAATAACGGTTCGGCCCCTGTCGAAATCGAAGGCCGGCTCGTCGGCGGCAAAACAACAATCGAATGTTTCACAAGCCAGTATTTGAGCAGTCTGCTGCTTGCGGCACCATTGGCACAGAAAGACACTGAAATTATTGTGCCCCTGCTCAATGAGCCTGATTATGTGAAGATAACGCTCGACTGGCTCGACTGGCAGGGCATCAAATATGAAAATCAGAATATGAAGCGTTTTATTGTTAAAGGCGGACAGAATTACAAAGCCTTTGACAAACAGATTCCGGCAGATTTTTCGAGCGCGACATTTTTCCTTTGCGCCGCTGCGATACTCGATGCCGATATTACCATCACTGGCCTTGATTTTTCGGACAGCCAGCCGGACAAAGCCGTTGTCGAATATCTTAAACAGATGGGAGCGAAAATCGACATTACTCCTGACGGCGTTCATATAAAATCGAGCCGACTTAAAGGTGTCGAAATCGATATGAACAGAACGCCTGACGCTTTGCCTGCGATGGCGGTAACGGCGGCATTTGCCCGGGGAACTACAAAATTTCTGAATGTTCCGCAGGCAAGGAAAAAAGAAACCGACCGTATAAAATGTATGGCCGAGGAATTGACCAGGTTAGGCGCGAAAGTCGAAGAATTGGCGGACGGCCTGATAGTTCACGGCAGCAAATTAAAGGCAGCTGTTCTTAACGGCAGAGGCGACCACAGGATTGTAATGGCACTTTCTCTTGCGGCTATGGGGCTGGATGAACCCTGCACAATCGGCACAGCAGAGGCGATGAATGTAACATTTCCGGATTTCGTCAAATTAATGAAGCAACTGGGCGCAAATATAAATTTAGCTTGAACAATATAATCTTCCTATTTATACTCTTGCGAACGAATTACTCATAACAACAGGAGATATATAATGTTAGGCTGTCATTTTGGACGGATGTTTCAGGTAACTGTAGCCGGAGGCTCGTATCAGGACGGATTAACCGCTGTAATACAGGGTCATCCCCCTGCCATGCCGATAACTGAACAGGAAATCTACGGCGATTTGCTTTTGCGGAAGCCCGGAGCCGATGAGCTTAGCTCGCCTCGCAAAGAACCCGACCTGCCGGTAATATATACCGGTATTAACGCCGCAGATACCGTTGAAAACGCCAATAACAAGGGACTAACCAACGGCACTCCGCTGACTATTCTTATTCCGAATCTCGACAGGCACTTTATCCATATAAAGCAGTATCAGGATACAAACCGTACACCTCGGCCGGGACATGCCTCTTACGCATCGTTTATGAAATACGGGCCTGCCGATGACGCCATTGGCGCAGGAATCTTCAGCGGAAGATATTCGTCAACTATCGTAGCGGCAGGTTATATCGCCAAAAAGGTGCTTCAGAAGTGCGGCATAGAGATTTTTAGTTTCGTCAGGGAACTTGCGGGCATACGATGCAGACAATTAGATGTTTCCAAAGCTTTCAAATCCACGCAGAACTATAAAAAGATGCGGCGGGACCTTGACCCGTTTTATCAGGAACTATATGTAAACGGCAGAATAAATGCCGAAATGCGATTTCTTGAAAAAATAGCTGTTCTTGCAGAGGTGGAAAAAGAAATCGATAAGATTCGCAATAAAACTCCGAAAACAAATGCTCTTGAAATAGAGGAAAAATACGGCGTACATCACATCCTAAACTGTCCCGACATAGAGACGGCAGAAGAAATGGTAAGTGCCTGCAGCAGGATTTCCGCAAGCGGTGATTCAGCGGGCGGCGTTGTGGAGGTTGTCGTCAAGGGCGTTCCTGCCGGTCTCGGAGAACCGGTTTTTGACAAGCTCGACGCCGAACTGGGGAAAATGCTCGGCATAGGAGCAGTAAAAGGCGTTGAAATAGGTGCGGGCTTTGCTGTAAAGGATATGACCGGCTCGCAGGATAACGACCAGATGCACTCGGAAAAGGGTAAAGTAGTATTCGATTCCAATAATGCCGGCGGTATAACCGGCGGACTTTCAACGGGACAGGATATAGTCATAAGACTTGCAGTAAAACCAACGCCGACAATCGATAAACAACAAAGAACCGTCGACAAATACACGCTTGAGAATAAAATGCTGGCCGCAATTACAAGAAGAGACCCTACAATTGTAGCACGAATCTGGCCGGTAGCTGAAAATTATACCGCGATGATTATTCTTGATAATCTGCTGGCGCATTACGGCTATCAAGCGGTAAAACAAAAATTCGAATAGCCCGTCAAACAGGTCAAAAAAAAGGCCGACGTTAATGTCGGCCTTTTAAATTCAGTAAAAGTTATAAATCTATTTTTCTTCAAGAGGAGCGAAATATTCGCGTTCGGCTTCATTCTGCAGCATAATCGTAGGCTTTACAAGTATCAGCAATACATCCTGATCCTTGATCTTGCTGCGGTTACTGAACAGTCTTCCGATAATAGGCATTTTTGAAAAACCCGGTACGCCTGCCTCTCTGTTAACTTCAGCACTGAGTTTCTGGCCGCCAATCAACAATGTACCGCCGTCCGGCACACTTACATGCGTTTGAACTTCGGAAATTTCCGCGACAGGAAGCTGAATATTATACTGATCACCAGTGGTGTTAGAATAAACAGGATATTGCTTGTCAAGGTCTACTTTTGAATAATTAGCAACTATTACAAGGTCAACATATTTTTTATCGTCGCTTATCCTTGGGGTTACATCAAGCGTAACTCCGTCTGCAACAATTTCAGTTGTAGGATTGGCAATGGTTCTTATCGCAGCAAAATCGGCGTTAGCAGTTATATCCTCAAATTCATAATCTGAAATATAAGCGGATTCCTTGGCTACCACGATAGAAGCCCGTTCACCGCTGAGAACCGTAACCCTTGGAGCTGTAAGCATTTTAGCATCTCTGTGTGCCTGTGTCGCTCTTAAGAAAAACGAGACAGACAAATCATCCATAATCGAACCATACGTACCACCGCCGACAAGGTCTATCGCGCTGGCTATGCCGCCCAGAGAGCCGGGAACAGTTGTAGAAGATGGAGCTGAAAACTCATATGAGCCCTGCTCAAATATCATTGCGCCAAATTTTCCAAACGGTCTGATAAAGAGATTTGTGTCAAGACCAATATCCTCGAGGAAGTTTTCTGTAACAAAAAGAAATCTGGCTTCAATCGAGACCTGCTGGCTGCTTGTTTTACGCAGCTCTTTCATAAACTCTTTGATTTGGTCGTGAATCTGAGGCGTCTGGCTTATAACAAGCCTGTAGATTCCTAATCCATTGATTCCGTAAATAGTGACCGTGCCCTGACCGCCATTGATTAACCAGCTCTCAGGAGAAACCGCATCCTGTATTGTTTGTGCTAAAATAGTAGCCTTTTCTTCAGAGTCTGTACTTGTATCTTCAGCCTGTCCGCCGCCGCCGCTCAGACCGCCGCCGCCGCCGCCACCGCTGGGCAACTGCATTTGCGACTCGAAATTAACCGGTGGGGCTATAAGGTCGGTAATATCATAAACATTAGGAATAAGTTTGCCCGGAAGCGATTCTCTGGTCGCTATTGTCATAACACCCTCTTCAACAGCGAAATCTATGTTTGCAATACCGCCGGAAACCGTGTTCAACACTTCTTTCAGGGCTTTCCCAACAGGGATGCCGGTAAAACCCTGCATTCCTATTACTGTGTCCTGTTCAATATATGCATTGTCGGCGAGGTCTTTCCATCGGACGATAATCTTCAGCGGAGGCTCGACAGATGTTTTTATGATTTCTATCGCCTCATTCAACGGAGTATCCGGAGTAAGAGCGCTTAAATCAACTATCGTTTCAAGCTGTTTGTAAACCGCGACATCGACAGACGGAAGACCTGAGATTATCTCCGGCTTCCTTTTAGCAGCTATGTCCTGCCAGTTACGCGGATATGTGTATAAGTCTGCATGAGGTATCATAGACCTCTGCGTATCAGTTAAAACAGCCTCTTCCTGTTTGCCGATTTCACGTTTAATTTCAAGCTGTGTCCGAAGATTTATAATATCCTCCAGCATCTGCTTGTTTCTTGCTGCTTCTCTGTTTTGCGGGTCAATTGCCAAAAGCGTATCCATCTGGGCAAGAGCCTCATCATATCTCTGCTGCTCCTGATATTCCTGAGCATGCGTCAGGAGGTCCTGTATTCTCTTCTGCTTGTCGGCAGCCTGCTGGGCTCTGAGCTTTTCCTGTGATGCCTGAGCCTCGGTCTTGGCCTTTTCAGCTTTCTGAAGTTCCGTTTCCGACTGACGAGTACCAACCTCGGTTAAAAGCTGCTGCAGTGTGGCAGTATATTGTGTATAATCATCGCCTAAAAGCAGTTTATTCTTTTCGACAACTGCTGAGGCACGCGATATTTCATCTCTGGCCTTGGCAAAGTCCTGCTTGTCTGCATAATCTTTCGCCTTTGCAATGGCTTCATTGACCACAGCCTTCGTGTAGCTTTGCTGAATGCGCTGTTTTTGCTTAACAACCTCAATATAATTCTCTTTTGCCAGTTCCTGCGGCACCTGGACAGGCTCCGACTCAATTACGGCATCATTAGCCTCTACCTGCGGGACAGGAACGATAAACTCCTGGTCAACCTGCGGCTGCTCAACAGGCATCGATACCTGTTCTGTATTGTTGATGTCGTTGGCGTCTACAGATACAAATTTGATATAGTCAGGATTGACAGTCGACGACTGAGTCTGTGTCTGGTCCGCTGTAAATGTCTGGTCAAGGGCGGCAAGTTCTGCATCAACAGCCGCAAGTTCCTGACTGGAAAGCAGACCGCTTTGTTTGACCTGCATATACTTTTGTTTTGCCTGTAAATATTCGCCTTGTGCGGCAAAATTTCTTGCCTGGCTTAACAGTTCTGTTACGATATTTGGTGGCGCAACCTGATTAACTTCCTGCGGACTGGATTGCGAGTCCAGCTCACCGAGAAGTTCGTCAAGTTTGCTCACATCAGAGGCGCTAAGATAGTCTCGATATGCTGCTGCTTTTTGGAGCGTTACCTTTGCCTGGTCATGCATACCTCTCTGGTACTGTTCATAACCAATTTCAAAAATCTGCTTCCCTGTCTGGCGCATAGCCTGAGCTTTGGCAGAAGCATCATCCGCTGTTAAACCAAGCGAAGCTGCCGAGCCAAAAATAAATAGCGCCGCCAAAATGACACCCAACAAAGGCCATCTCGTCGTCGATACACCGATAGACACTGGTTATCTCCTATAATTTATAATTACTTAAAAGTTTAAGATGCTCAGGCAACATCCCAATTTCGTAAAGCCGTTCGGCTCCGTATACTTTATATAATCTACTACTGTTACTGAGATTATCCATCTTAACAAAAACCCTATTTTTTTTCAAGCTAAATTTATGTTTTTAATCAACACTGTTTTCAAGAGTATTTTGCGTTTTTTGGATTTCATCATATAATCCTATTATTCCGGTTATTACATCGGCCGCAGAAGGCTGACTATGGAGTAAAATTTTTAAAAAAAGAGCGATTTAAGAAAATATATAAAACCGATAATTCTCTAAAAGAACTGAACTTATGACAAAATCAGCAATTAGACACAAAATATTAGCCCTGGCACTGGAAACCACCGGCAGAATCGGGTCTGTCGCCCTTGGGTGCGATGGAGATTTATCGGACGAAAAAACATTTTCTGCCCCGCTTCGTCATAGTGCCGAACTATTTGATACTACAACTGAACTATTTAAAAAGTTCAATCAAAAGGCTAACCAGACAAGCCATATCTACATTTCTATCGGTCCCGGCAGCTTTACCGGCATAAGAATTTCGGTGGCGGTCGCAAAAATGATGTCACTGGCGGCACAAAGTAAAATTGTCGCGGTAAACACAAGCGATGCGATGGCGATGAATGTCGAGGACGACAGTATCGGAAAAATTGCCACGATAATCGACGCCAAGCGTGAGCAGTTTTTCGTCGCGGTCTTTGAAAAAAACAACGGCTCATGGCAGAAGATTTTGCCGGACTGCATGATAAAGGCCGGAGAGTTCAAAGAAAAATTCGGCGGCGAGCCAATATGGCTGCTCGGCGAAGGTCTGCTTTACTACGCCAAAAAATTTGAGACAGACAATATTAAAATACTCGATAAGGAATACTGGTCGCCGAGAGCGTCAAATGTTTTCAGAATCGGAACACAAATGGCAGCGGAAGGAAAATTCGCCAACCCGGTCAGCCTTGTACCATTCTATATCCGCCGACCGGAAGCCGAAGAGAACTGGGAGAAAAAACAGGTTAAATCAATCAGCTAATTTACCAAAAAGTGTTAACGCACTTGTCCTGTCAATATTTACATCCGCAAACCGCCCCGCCAGATTAGCCGGGCCGTCAAAAACAACAATATAGTCGCCTGCCGTCCTGCCGATAAGCTGAGGATGTTCCTTTTTGCCGGCTTCATCGAGATGAAATTTTTTGCTTATGCCTTCAACGAGGACTTTTACAGTTTTGCCAATGAAAGATTTGTTTAGTTCGGCACTGATTTTTTCCTGAACCGCAAGAAGTTCGATATTCCTCTGTTTTTTTACTTCCATCGGCACGTTATCGGCCAGTTTTTCATCGGCTCTTGTGCCGGGACGAGGCGAATATTTGAATATATAGCAATTTTTATATTGAGCCTTTTCGACAAGCTCTACAGTTTTTTGAAAATCCTCATCGGTTTCGCCCGAAAACCCGACAATAAAATCGCCCGCTATCGCGATATCAGGGACAATCTCTCTTGCTTTGTCTACAATTTGAAGATATTGGGCGCAGGTATAGCCGCGATTCATAGTTTTGAGGATTTTGTCCGAGCCGCTTTGTGCGGGTATGTGCAGATACCGGCAAATTTTCGGCAGGTCAATCATCGTCTTAAAAATTCTTTCGTCAAAATTTTTTGGATAGCAGGTAACAAACTTAATCCATTCAATACCACCTATATTGCTTACTTCGTAAAGCAAATCCGCGAATGAAAATTTTTCATAATGATATGAATTTACCGTTTGGCCGAGCAGTGTTACCTGTTTTATGCCCGCATCGACAAGTTTTTTAATTTGGGCAACGATTTTTTCAGGCGGCCTCGACGCTTCCGGGCCTCTTACATAAGGCACAACACAATATGAACAGAACTTGTCGCAGCCCCGCATTACACGAACATACGCCTGTGCGGGAAGATTATTTTCCGCTGAGTCATAAGAATATTCAAAATCGTCAAGCTGATTCGATTGCTGCTGTGAAGATTTATGCCTGATATCACTGCTGACGGCAGTTAATTTCGTGTTTTGCTCGATGGTTTTGTTTACAAGATTTACAAGTTCAGGTATCTGCAGCGGCCCGCAGACAATATTAACCGCCTGATGGCTGAGCAAATCCTCTTTTAACCTTTGAGCCATACAGCCGAAGACAGCGACGACAAGATGAGGATTTGTTTTCTTTATGTGCTTCATATGCCCCAAAAGCGAAAGTACTCTTTCTTCGGCATGATTGCGGACAGAGCAGGTATTTACAAGCACAACGTCAGCGTCTCCGACTTCTTCGGTAAATTCAAAACCTGCCTGTATAAAGGAGTTAACAACCAGATTTGTGTCGAGCTTGTTCATTTGACAGCCAAAACTTCGGAGGAATATTTTCACAACATCCTCCTGATTCCATGCTTTTTAACAAGCTCTTCTTTTTTTTGTCTTGTTAACGTTTTAATATCTTTTTCTCCGTTTAAAGCACTTTTGTAATACTTATATTTTTTGGCATAAGCCAGCGTTGCCGGCCGTTTATTTCTAACGTATTTCGCCCCTTTGCCGCTATTATGCAAAGCAATTCTTTTTTCAAGATTGCTCGTGTAGCCGGTATAATACGTTCCGTCTTTACATCTAAGTATGTAAACCCAGTAATCCGCTTTACGAATCGGCACCTTCGACATTTTAATGTTTTTCTTTATTTATTTTTATTATCTCTTTAATAGTGTCGTTAAGTTTTTTATTAAATTCTTTCGGCCTTTCGAGCATAATAAAATGGCCGCAGCCCTTTATTATCGTCACATCGAAAGAAGACATATACTTTCGGTTAGCCTGTGGATTTGTCGGCCAAAGGTCGGCATTAACGCATCGCACAGGCACTTTAACTCTCTTAAAAAGATTCGCCATTCCTTTATTTTCAAATTTTTCAACATATTCCTTAAATGCACTTATAGCCACATAAGGAGGCTCGCAGGAAATATCATCGATAATCCATCTTTTTAATTCAGGTTTCAAATTTCCGAGCATTTGCCCGACAAAATTTTTAACTTCGCCTTTAAAATCTTTGTGAAATCCATCGAGCATTTGTTTAAATTGCTCTTTGGGCATAGTGTCTTCAACATTTTGTATCGAATCGGCTCCGATAATACCTATCACGCGATTCGGCATTAAAACCGCGGCTTCTGCGGCAATCTCGCCTGCGAATGAATGACCGATTAGTATAACTTTTTTGGCATTGACATCTTCGACAACGGCTTTCACATCCCGGCCGAACGCTTCGGGCGTATATACTTTCCGGTTCTGTTCTGAATTTCCGTGCCCCGCTAAATCGATTAAAACAATTCTGTATTTTTTGTAGAAATACGGAATCTGATATCGCCAATACCTGCTGTCGCCGCCCCAGCCGTGAACGAATACGAGCGTAACATCACCTTTGCCGAATACGTTATAGCTAATCAACTGCCCATCAGAAGATGATACTATAACATTTTTCGCATCGCAATAAGATGAGAATAATGCACTTATAACGACAATAATTAATAATACTTTTTTCATTTTTGTTCTCCTTAACAAATTTTCACAGCCAATTTTTCTATTTTTTCTTTGGCGTCAGGTCTTTTTTTTGCAATCTCGCCTGAAACGCCTGCGTTTTCAACAAGAACTGATTCGAATTTCATTCCGGTATATTCAGCGGTAAGCGCAAAAGGCTTTTCAAGTGCATCAAGACCGATATCCTCAAACGCACTTGCCAGAACAACAGGAGTTTTTCCTTTCAACGGGGTTTTCATCGTACCGGCATCGTTGTCCCATTTATAAAGCGAGAACATCCTGTCGAAAATAAGTTTTATCTGTGCACTTGCGCCGAAAAAATATAACGGCGTCGCAAAAACAATCACATCGACATCCGCCATTTTGGCTAAAACAGGTTTCGCTTCATCATTAACGGCACATTCGTATTTATCGCTTTTCTGACAAGCCCGGCAGGATATACAACCCAGTGTTTTATATTTAAGAAATGCCGTACGGATAATTTCAACATCGGCGCCTTTCGAACGGACGGCCCCGCTGAACCAATCTACCAGCACGGCGGTATTTCCATCCTTTTTAGGGCTTCCATTAAGTATCAGGATTTTTTTAGACATAAGAACTATCCTTTATAGCTTTTCATATACAAAAGCATAATAATGCAGAAATGCGGAAAAAGAAAGAGGACTTAAAAAATTTTAGTCCCGCCGTCTTCCAGAAAGCAGAACTATATCCCTTAACTGTTCGGTGTTCTTTGCGGCAAACCAGCGTTTTTCAAATTCCGGCTCGCTGACGATATGCGCGATGGACATAAGCGCCCTGAGATGATAATTCCGCTCATCGGATGAGCCGAGCAGGATAAACGCCGTTTTAACCGGTTCGTGAAGCTCGGAGAAAATCGCGCCTTCTTTGCAGCGCACAAGCAGAATCTCAAAAACATTCAGCCCGTCAACAACAATATGCGGTATGGCAAGGCCGGACTTTATGACGGTTGTGGATTCTCTTTCTCTTTGTATGAACAAATCATAGAGTTTGTTTGAGTCAATATTAAGTTTTTTAGACAACGCATTGGAGGCCGTATGAAAAAGTTCAGTCGCGGTAATTCTGTCGGGAATATCGAGAATATCGCAGTTTTTGACAAGCCCGTCAAATCTATCGGTGACAATTTCATCTCGCTCGAGCGCAAGCTGTTTCAATTCTTCCTCAAGTCCCGACCTCTGGATATGTCTTGAAACGATTGTCTTGACAAGATAAACAATCGCCGACTCGCGGTCGATGCGTCTTTGAACATAAAACAGGAACCATATCATCGCGATAACCGCAAAGATACCTGTCAGTGCAAGCGGCACATAGCCCATCTCGAAAATAAGAAACAGGTATATTATTATCGTGCCAATCTGCAGCCATGGACTAAAAGGAGCTTTGAATGTGGGCCGATATGATTGAATACCGCTGTGCCGCATTATAACGACCGAGGCGTTCATCAGGATAAACATAATAATCATTATCGCCGAGGCGGTCTTGACAAGGTTTTCGACGGATAACGCAAAAATTACCACCAGCATAACAGCCGCGGTCAGGATAAGCGAGAAATGCGGCGTATGAAAACGGCTGCTCGATTTGGAAAGAAATTGCGGCACAAGGCCGTCCCTGCTCATAGCCATAGGAGTTCGAGAAGCGCTTAAAAGCCCCGCGTTGGCGGTTGTAGCAAATGCGAGAAATGCGCCAATACTTATCAGGATTTCACCGGCATTGCCGGCTACTATTTTCGCCGCAAGAGCAATCGGGGTCAGTGAACCGCTTAAAGTCTCCGGCTTAAGCACTCCTACCGTCGCAAAAACAACCAGCACATAAAGAATGTTTACCACAAAAAAAGCTATAAACATACCAAGAGGAATATTTTTCTGACTGTTATGCACCTCTTCGGAAACATCTATAACTTTTGTAAGACCTCCGAAAGAAACAAATACCATTCCTGAGACAGCAAAAATACTTTTGACCCCGAACGGCGCAAATGGCGAATACTGCTGCGGCACAACGAAAGGCAGCGATTTAACTATAAACGCGATAAGAATTGCTATGAGACCGGCAACAAGACCGATTTGCAGGCCCCCTGTTCCTTTAACACTCAGAAGATTTACAAGCAGAAAGAACAGGCACGCCGCCGCCGAGACAAATTTTATTGTCAATTCGCCGGTGTCCGGGGCAAAAACCGTTGCAAGAGCGCCAATGCCAACCATCGCAAATGTCGCCTTGAGCGCGATTGCGAGCCAGTTGGCAAAACCGGCAAAAGTGCCCATCAAAGGGCCGAGACTTCGCTCGACAAAAAAATAACTTCCGCCTGACTTGGGCATCGCCGTTGCAAGTTCCGCATTGGACAGCATCGAAGGAATCATCAAAAGGCCGGCAAGAAAATATGATATAATGATTGATGGTCCTGCCTTTGCAAACGCAAGACCGGGCAGAATAAAAAGACCGCTGCTAATCATTGCGCCAGCGGCAATACTGAAGACACTTAAAAGCCCTAATTGTTTTTTTAGCATAAAACAAGCCTCTGGTAATTTGTCAGATAATATACTCTGCTGATATTTATGTGCAACCTAATAAATGCCAATACCCGAAAAAACCGCTATATTAATGATTTATCCTTGACGAACAGACAATATTGGTATATGAAATATACCAATTGTCTTATTTTAAGGCGTCGGCGTCAATGAACAAAGAGCTGCTTCATACAAAACTTGTGCGGGAACTGATTGCCATGATATCATCGGGCAAATAC
Source organism: Phycisphaerae bacterium (assembly GCA_041652575.1). Taxonomy (NCBI): domain Bacteria; kingdom Pseudomonadati; phylum Planctomycetota; class Phycisphaerae; species Phycisphaerae bacterium. Next base: position 54,752 of record JBAZHC010000010.1, read on the forward strand.
GGCGACGGCACGAGGCTGCCTGCCGAGCGAAAACTATGCTCGCAGTTTAATGTCAGCCGCGGCACGGTAAGGCTGGCTCTTTACGACCTTGAGAAGCTGGGCATACTGAAAATCAGGGCCGGCTCAGGAGCTTATGTTCAGAAGGTCTCTCAACGTAAACTGCCGACACATTTTTTGCCGCCGGATTTTGTCAATGTAACCATTTCGGACATCATTTGCGCCCGCAAGGTAATAGAGACGGCGGCGATAACTCTTGCCTGTGAAAAAATAAGTGCCCGTCAGATTGAAGAACTCGAGCAATTGATACTAAAAATGGAACTGTCAGAAGATAATCTTATAGAGTTCCTAAAATTAGATATGGAATTTCACCAGTTTATAATCCACGCGAGCGGAAACGTGCCGCTTGTCACGGCGTTCGAGTCAATCGCGGAATACCACAAATATTCACAGGTCTTTTCCAGTCTTTACGAAAGCGAGATATCGATAGCGATAAAATTTCATAAAAAGATGCTTTCCGCTTTGAAAGACCATAACGTGAAAAACGCCGCAAAGGCGATTACCGAACATCTGGAGCATACCGAACATATCGCAAAGTCAGCGAAACGGAAAAATCCCTCCGCTTAACAAAAAATTACTGAAAGGCTTATGAAATGAAACTTGAAAAATTATCCATCGGCACTGGCGACAGATTCGCTCACCAGGGCAAGGCACAGCTTGCCGCTATAATAAAAGCCAAACAGCAGGGCTGTAATATAGTTCCCGTCTGGAATAAATCCAACAGAGAACATTCCATCATCGGCACTAAACCGGCGGATTTAAGAACCGAAGCGGACGGGGCCGTAAAGGCGCTCGGCTGGAAAGATTCGTATTACGTCGATGCAGACCATATAAATTTAAGCACGGTCGATTCATTCATCGAACCGAGCAATTTCTTCACGCTCGATGTGGCAGACTATATCGGCCAAAAATGCGACGAAAAGGATTTAAAGGATTTTGTCGCACAAAATAAAAAATTCATCGGCACAATCGAAATCCCCGGAATTAGTGAAAAATTAAATATTACACAGGGCGACCTTGAGAAAATCGGCGAAAAATTTCTGCTGGCCGTTAAAAAAGCAGGTGAAATTTACAGGCACGTTGCCGAGAAGAAAGGCTCCGATAATTTCGTAACTGAAGTTTCAATGGACGAATCAAACGAGCCGCAAAGTCCAGTTGAGATGCTATTTATACTCTCGGCTATCGCCGCTGAAAAAATTCCAGCCCAGACAATCGCGCCGAAATTCACCGGCAGATTTAACAAAGGTGTCGATTACGTCGGCAATGTTGCACAATTCGAAAAGGAATTCAACGAAGATATAGCCGTTATTAATTTCGCAGTTAAACAGTTCGGCCTGCCGAATAATCTGAAATTAAGCGTTCATTCCGGCAGCGACAAATTTTCAATTTACACGCCGATTAAAAAAGCATTGAAGAAGACCGGCGCCGGTCTGCATTTAAAAACCGCGGGCACGACATGGCTGGAGGAAATTATCGGTCTGGCTCTGGCCGGCGGATGCGGCCTTGAGATCGCAAAGGAAGTTTACAGCCAGGCTCTCGAACATTTCGATGAACTTTGCGGCCCTTACGCAACGGTCATAGATATCGATAAATCGAAATTGCCAAGTCCGGAAGAGGTCGCAAAATGGGACAGTGTAAAATTCGCCAATACGCTTCGCCATGACCAGAGCTGTAAAGATTATAATCTTCACTTCCGCCAGTTAATCCACGTCGGTTATAAAATCGCCGCCAAGATGGGAAGCTGCTACATCGAAGCGCTGGAAAAATACGAAGATACAATCGCAAAAACAGTAACAGAAAATATCTACGACAGGCACATAAAGAGAATTTTTATCGATTGACGTCGTTTTCGAGCAGTTTGAGAAGATTTTCTTTTGCAAGAAGTTTTAAATCCTGCTGTCGCTCAATAAACGGCCGGACATCGGCAATTACTTTATTCCAATCGTATTGGGAAATACGTTGAGCGGTTTCATTTTTCCAGTTATCAATGGTAATTGCCTGTCCCTGCCAACCCGTCTGCTGCAGGGCATTATTTAAAAAAATGGTATTTGGCGCAGGCCAGTTTCTGTCGGACAGGTACCAAAATAAATCGTAAACATCTCTGCCTTTAACATATTTACGGCTTAACAATGCGTGTAATTTACCGGCAAGCAAAGAAGCCCTGTCGTAATGCTGCACATTTAATAAACAGTGTTTTCTTATTACGCTTGTCTCAAAATTAGCCCCAGCCGGCGGATTCGTATCGATTTCCACCTTAATCGAAATAGTTTCTGAACGATGCGGTGAAAGTTCAAGTTCATAAAGCAGGCCTTCAAAATTTAAAAAGGCGTTTTTTACTGCCTTTTCGGTCTTTCCTTTAATAATCAGAGAATAATCCTCGGCAAGAAAAAGGCTTTTGATTCTTTTCATAATCCCGGTGAAATTATCTTCGACTCCGGAAGCTGAAATAGAAAAATCCAGGTCTTCTGAAAAACGCGGCATCAAATAAAGAAACCTCAAAGCGGTCCCGCCGACAAATGCCCAGTTTTCAAAGGCTCCGTTTTCCTGAAGACCCTCAAGCAATCTTGCCTGCAGGTATTCTCTCACGATACATCTTGCGAGATTGTTGTCCTGAACGTTTTCAATGATTTGTTTTATATAATCTTTCACAGTTCTACGCCTTCCATTTCATCAATTATTTTTTTGATATTCAATACCGCCCTTTTAAGTTTATGATTTTTTGACTTTTCAACATATCGAAAAAGCAGGTCCTTATTGAGCCTGTTCAAATTTTGCAGCCTGAGTTCATCGAGAAATTCTTCAGTATCACCCCCGGCAGTTAAATACACCAAATCGAGTAAAGCTTTTTCCGGCCGAGCAACAAAGGCCTGTTGTTTTAGGGAGAATTCAATCTTCTGATAACCCCAAAATAAATTTTTATTGATATGTCTGTATTCGAACCGGCCGAGCAAAGTTTCAATAGTCTCCGGTCTGTCGGCGGCAATACTGGTAATGACAGGAACAAATTCAGGAATCAGTCCATACAAGGACAATGCCGACTGGAGACTTACATAAGATGGGGATTTTAGACTGTTGGCAATAACGAATAACTCCGGTTTGATTTTCCTGTAAGGCTCGGCAAGTGTATATAATCCTTTATTCAACCTTAAGACCCTGCCAGCCCTAACCCAGCGATTGAGTTGCAATCTCACCTGAGCCAAATTCTGACCTGCCGCCAGGAACATAGTCGTAAAACACGACAAATTCGCTGTTTTCTTTACTAATTCTTCAAATTTCATAGCATAAATATATCATAAATGATAAATTGTTGCAATGTATTTTTCGGCATATATCTATGCAAACTTTAAATATAAATAATTGTATTTTGGACCATATTTATCCTTATATCTCAATGTTTCCCTTGCCTCTCCTTCAACTATAGGTATACTATTATGTTTTTACCGTAAAATTAACCTTCAGGAAATCAATTTATGCCCATTTTTGAATACAAGTGCTCCGATTGTGGAAAGGTGAGCGAATTTCTGGAAAAGGCTGATTCAAAAGCCGGCCGAAGCTGTCCGGACTGCAACAGCAAAAACCTTAAAAAACAATTCTCAACTTTTTCCGCTGTGGTAAAACAGCCTGCCGCCGGTTCAAAATGTCATACCTGCCCTTCCGGCGGAACATGCCCTCATTCAGGACTCTAAAAACTATGAACGAAAACACAGGATTCTATAACTTTAACGATATAGAAAAAAAGTGGCAAACGTATTGGGAGACAAACAAGACCTTTGCCGCTTCTGACAGCGATAAGAGCAAGCCCAAGTACTACGTGCTGGACATGTTTCCATATCCGTCTGCACAGGGCCTTCACGTCGGCCATCCGGAAGGCTATACAGCAAGCGATATCATCGCCCGCTATAAAAGAATGAACGGTTTTAACGTTCTGCACCCCATAGGCTGGGACGCGTTCGGGCTGCCCGCCGAACAATACGCAATCCAGACCGGCACGCATCCTGCCAAAACAACCCAGCAGAATATCAATAATATGCGGCGACAAATCAAATCGCTCGGCTTTTCCTACGACTGGGACAGGCAGGTCGATACCACGGACCAGAAATATTACAAATGGACACAGTGGATATTCCTGAAATTATTCAACAGCTATTTCGACGAAACAGAACAAAAAGCAAAACCAATCGAACAATTACCAATACCATCAAACTTAAATACGGAAGAAAAAAGGAAATACATCGACGACCATCGCCTTGCCTATGAGGCTGAAATAGCGGTCAACTGGTGCCCTGAACTTGGAACCGTTCTGGCAAACGAAGAAGTAATCGGCGGTATAAGCGAACGAGGCGGACATCCGGTAATAAGAAAACCTATGCGTCAATGGATGCTGCGAATCACAAAATACGCAGACAGGCTTCAGGACGATTTGGTACTTGTCGATTGGCCGGAATCCATAAAGAAACTGCAAACCGACTGGATAGGCAAAAGCATCGGCGCCGAAGTCGATTTTAAAGTCGCCGGCTTCGATGAAACAATAACTGTCTTTACCACCCGACCGGATACGCTTTTCGGTGCAACCTATATGGTACTTGCGCCGGAACATCCGTTCGTCGATAAAATTACCACTGCGGATAAAAAAACCGCGATTGCCGATTACAAGAAAAAGGCACAGAGCAAAAGCGACCTCGACAGAACAGACCTTGCCAAAGACAAGACCGGTGAATTTACCGGTGCCTTTGCGATAAATCCCGTCAATGACAAGAAAATTCCAATCTGGATTAGCGACTACGTTCTGATTAGTTATGGAACCGGCGCGATAATGAGCGTACCGGCTCACGATGAACGCGATTTCGAATTCGCAAAGAAATTCAACCTGCCTATCATCCCGGTAGTCGAACCGGAAGACAAGGCTCTGGCCGAGCAGGTCGAAAAAGGCGAGTATTGTTTTGCCGGTGACGGCATTGCGATAAACAGCGGAAAATTCAACGGCTTATCGACAGCGGAATTTAAAGAAAAAATTACAAACTGGCTCAGCGAAAAAGACCTCGGCAAAAAGGCCGTCAATTACAAGCTTCGCGACTGGCTGTTTTCACGCCAGCGATACTGGGGCGAACCGTTCCCAATTCTGCACCACGAAGATGGAAGTATAACCGCACTTGACGAAAAGCAACTGCCCCTGACATTGCCGGAGGTTGAAAGCTATAAGCCTTCGGGCACAGCTTTATCGCCGCTGGCGACGATTGATAACTGGCTCAATGTAAAACTGCCTGACGGCAAAACCGCAAAACGCGAGACAAATACAATGCCGCAGTGGGCAGGAAGCTGCTGGTATTATCTGCGTTATCTCGACCCGGACAACGATATGGAAAGCTGGTCGAAACAGAAGGAAAAATACTGGATGCCGGTCGATTTATATATCGGCGGTGCCGAGCACGCTGTGCTTCATCTGCTTTATTCACGGTTCTGGCACAAACTGCTTTATGATTTGGGCTATGTCAGCACGGCCGAGCCGTTTAAAAAACTTATCAATCAGGGAATGATACTCGGCGAAGACAATCAGAAGATGAGCAAATCCAGAGGCAACGTTGTCAATCCCGACAAGGTCATTACCGACTACGGCGCAGATTCGATGAGACTTTACGAAATGTTTATGGGCCCGCTCGAGGCCGCCAAACCGTGGAGTATGCAGGGAGTCGAAGGCGTTCACAGGTTTTTAAATAAACTCTGGCGAACAACAATCGACGAAGAAACTGGCGGCTTAAACGGCAATATAAAAGATGTCGATGCCGACGAAGAAACACAGAAAATACTCCATCAGACCATAAAGAAAGTTACACAGAATATCGATACTTTCCGGTTCAATACGGCAATAAGCCAGATGATGATTTTTGTCAATCACCTGAATAAACTTGAGATAAAACCGAAAAAGGCGATAGAAACTTTCGTACTTGTCCTTGCGCCTTTTTCGCCGCACGTCGCAGAAGAACTTTGGCAGAAACTCGGCAACAAGAATACACTTGCCTATGAAAAATGGCCGAAGTTCGATGAAAATATTGCGAAAGAAAAAGAAATCGAGCTTGCCGTCCAGGTTCTCGGCAAAATAAAGGATAAAATTGTAGTTTCTGCCGATGCGGATGAAGAAGAAATAAAACAAAAGGCTCTTGCCTGTGAGAAAGTCGCTTCCGCCATCGCCGGCAAAGAGATAAAAAAGATAATCATTATAAAATCCAGATTAGTTAATATTGTTACGGGATAAGCCACAGAGAATATGAAAGGTTTAGATTTAGCCACAGAGAGCACAGAGAACACAGAGATATAATAAAATGAACGACGAATTAACAGAAAAAATTATTGGAGCGGCAATAGAAGTTCATAATATACTTGAGCCCGGATTGCTCGAATCAATTTACGAAGAGGCTCTGTGCCTTGAATTTGCGTTGAGAGGCATAAAACATCAAAGGCAGGTTGATTGCGATATTATTTATAAAGGAAAAACTATCAAAGGCCAAAAACTTGACTTACTTGTGGAAAACGAAGTTGTCGTAGAAATTAAATCTTTGTCAAAAATGCCGGAAGTGGCTTTGGCACAGACCCTTTCATATTTAAAAGCAACAAACCTCAAAAGAGGCTTGATAATCAATTTTGGCGAAAAGAGACTGATTGACGGCGTTAAAAGGGTATCTCTATAATGGCCACAGAGAAAAATAATAAATTATTAGCCACAGAGAGCACAGAGGACACAGAGATATTATTTTAAAAAAAACGGCACTAAAAATGGATAAAAAACATATCATTGACGAAATTATTAGAACAGCCAAGGAAAATAATGGTAAACCATTGGGAAGTGGTAAATTTGCCCGTATTACCGGGATTAAGGAGTCAGATTGGTATGGAAAATATTGGGCTAAATGGGGCGATGCCCTTAAGGAAGCAGGATTTAAGCCAAATAAACTCAAATCTGCATATGACGAAGATTTTCTAATAGAGTGTGTAATTTCCTTAATTAGAGAAATAAATAAATTTCCTACATCTGGTGAGCTCCAGTTAAAATCATATAATACAGAAGGTTTTCCTGCTCATAAGACGTTTCGTCGTTTAGGGCAGAAAACTAAAATGGTTCGGAAGATTCTCGCTTATTGCAAAGACAAGAGTAAATACCAAGACGTTATTGAAATTTGCAAGGAAATTTCTGACTCTTCAGAGAAGATAGAGAAATCTGATACCGGAAAAGATAACTTGAAATTCGGTTACGTGTATTTAATGAAATCGGGTGGATATTACAAAATAGGAAAAAGCAATTGCGTTGAAAAACGGAACTATGAAATAGGAATCAAGCTTCCGGAGGAATTGAAAATAATTCATAAAATCAAAACAGATGACCCAACAGGGATAGAAGCCTATTGGCATAATAGATTTGCAGATAAAAGAAAACGCGGCGAATGGTTTGACTTGTCAAACAGCGACATTAAGATATTTAAGCGAAGAACATTTATGTAATAAATATTTCATTCTGTGTTAAAATAATATGATGGAAAATCCAAATATTAAAATAAAATATATCTCTGTGAACTCTGTGGCTATAATTAAATTTCTCTGTGTCCTCTGTGTTCTCTGTGGCTATAATAAAAATTATTTACTCTGTGGCCGCGATAAAGGATAAATAATGACTATCGAAATAGAAATAAAACTGAAAGTCGAGAATATCGAGCCGACCGCGGAAAAACTGGCACAGCTCGGCGCCAAATTCGAGGGCGACTTTATCCAGACAGACGCTTATTACGACGATTCGGAAGATTCGCTGGTCAATTCCGACAGGTGCCTGCGGATAAGAAAGCACAGAAATCATATAGGCGAGGCGATTGAGCTTACTTATAAAGGCGCAAGAGAGAATCATCGTTTCAAGACCCGCCGGGAAATAGGCATAAAGGTCGAAAAAGCAGAAGAGCTCACGGAGCTTTTCGAGGAACTGGGCTATAAAGAAAAACTTGAGTTTGAAAAGAAAAGAAGCCTTTGGGATTTTCACGGCTGCAAGGTCGCGTTGGACGAGTTGCCGCTTATCGGAAAATTCGTGGAAATCGAAGGGCCGGACGACGATACAATCGAACAGGCCCAGAAAGAACTCGGGCTTGGAAATTTAAAACACATACCGCAGAGCTATGCGCATCTTATGGAAGAAGCAATCGCGAAAACCGGCTCGAAGAAAAGAAAGATAACGTTAGACTAAAATAATGAAACCAGACAGCGGCTACATATCTCTGATAATAAACACCAGTTCAGGTGCCAGCAGCGAAAAGCTGATGGTAAAGCAATTCATAGAATACCTGCAGCAGAAAAAATTCCAGATGCAGATTAGTCATACCAAGTCTTTATCTCACGCACGGGCTTTGGCGGCAGAGGCGGCGGTGAAATTCAATTGCGCTATGGTTATCGTCGCCGGCGGAGACGGAACAATCCGTGAGGTTTGCCACGGTCTCGAAGGCAGCGACAAACCGATGATGCTTCTTCCGTGCGGCACTGAAAACCTGCTTGCCAACGAACTCGGCTATAAAACAACTCTCAAAACCGCGATAAGAGTTTTTGAATCAGAGATTATACGGCCTTTGGATTTATGCAAGGCAAACGACTGCTTTTTTACGTCTGTCGGCGGCGTCGGCTTTGACGGTGAGGTTGTAAAACTTGTTGACGACCAAAGAAGGGGCAATATCACTCATCTTCATTATTTCCGGCCTATCTGGAAAACCTTCTGGGGTTATAATTTCTCTAAAATAACCGTTGAAGTCGACGAGAAAACGGTTTTTTCAGGCCGCGGCATTGTCATTTTCGGCAATATATCCAGATACGCCCTGGGTCTGCCTATTTTGCAGGCAGCGGATTTCAGCGACGGCCTGCTCGATATCTGCGTATATAAATGTTCCAATAAGGTTTCTCTTTTGTATCATGCCCTTATGACCACATTCAAAAGGCATCGCAAAAGCAAAAGCGTTTTTTATAAACAATGCAAAAAAATCAAAATATCTTCCGGAAGTTTCATAAGAACCGAACTTGACGGCGACCCGGGTCCGCAACTGCCGCTTGAAATTACTATTATCCCGCAGGCCGTTAAAATTCTTGTTCCGCCGCAGGGCAAACCTTTCGGAATGAGAAGAAGAATATTCAGAATTTTCGAATAAGGAGAATTTAGCCACGAAGACACAAAGGCACAAAATACTTTTTATAATTTTTTTCTTGGTGTCTTAGTGTCTTTGTGGCTATAAAATGATATTATGTTTAAGATAGAAAATATTAAAGTAGAACCTGACGGCGGCTTATTCGTCATAGCAGGTCCGTGTGTTATTGAAACCGAAGAGATTTGCCTGGACATTGCTTCGCGGCTGGCTGAAATCAGCAAGAAGACCGGTGTGCCGGTAATCTTTAAGGCAAGTTTCGACAAAGCCAATCGCAGCAGTATCGACGGTTTTCGAGGGCCGGGGCTGGAAAAGGGCCTTGCGATCCTGGCGAAAGTCAAAAAACAAACTTCACTCGCCCTGCTGACAGATATTCATACACCACAGCAGGCGGCCGCAGCAGCAGAAGTTGTCGACTGTTTACAAATCCCAGCTTTTCTCTGCCGTCAGACAGATTTACTCATCGCCTGCGGCAGGACCGGCAAGCCGGTAAATGTCAAAAAGGGGCAATTTATGTCCCCTGAAGAAATGAAAAATGCCGTTGAGAAAATCCATTCGACCGGCAATGAAAAGATACTGCTGACTGAACGAGGAACGTTCTTCGGCTATAACCGTCTTGTTAATGATATGACGGCAATACCGGCTATGAAAAAACTCGGTTGTCCCGTAATTTTCGACGCAACCCACAGCACCCAGCAGCCGGGCGGACTTGGCAATGCCACGGCCGGCTCAAGAGATATGGCCCCTGTTTTGGCCAGGGCCGCTGTCGCAGCCGGTGCCGATGGACTGTTTATCGAAGTCCATACCGACCCCAAAAACGCAAAATCCGACGCGACAACTATTATGCCTATCGAATGGGTTGAAAATTTATTAATTATCTGCAAAAAAATACACGAAATAGCCAAAAATTAGCGATAATAATAATCCACAAATCCTTTTTAGGCCTTAATGATACTGATATTACCTATAGTACCAAACAACCGTTCAACCATCCGGCCGCTTTAGTCTCCTGACCCACGCGACAATCAGCTAACTGCCTTTATTTAAAAGCACTTATTTCAAATCTTTTGCCTGTCTTTACTAAAGTAAATATTTGTCAATGGCCGATAACTTCTATAGCTCGATTCGTTATAAAGAGTGAATTTGGGAAAATTAAAAATTCTGGTTATCGGTCCGGCAAATCAGGCCGATAACTATGAGGTAGAAATGTTGGAAATTATGGGCAGACAATTGCAGAGAAATTTAAGACAGCTTGTTCTTAACAAAGGCGCCGAACAATTCATATTCAGATATGAAGCCGGCAGCGAAGACCTTCTGCTCGATGCTCTTGTTGCCCAGGCCAGAGACGGCCGAAGCGGATTCGACTGGTTTGACGCAGCGGTTCTCAGTTTCAAGCTGACCCAGTCATTAATAAACGAAGCGGACAGACTTTTGAACGAACAGGCTCCGCAAATGACAGAGCCTTTTGGAAAACAGGACTGAAAGTTTAATCATCCTCGTTAATGAGGCGATTTGGAGATAAAAAAAATGGAAAACTGCGCGATTATTCATGAGTTTCTGGATTATCTGAAATTCGAAAAACACTTCTCCGAGCATACTGCCAAATGCTACAATGCAGACCTCGAACAGTTCTGCCAGCATCTTTCCGGCATCCAGCCTGCATCGGACTGGTCGAATGCGGAACGAGGAGGTGTCGCCACACAGACTGAGACGAAAATCGAACAGCTTCTTTTGTCTCTGACCACAGATAATGTCAGAGCCTACATGGTTGTTCTGAACGATAAACAATATTCCAAGTCCACAACGGCAAGGAAACTGGCAACGCTGAGAAGCTTTTATAAGTTCCTTGTAAAAAGAGGACATCTTACCAATAATCCAGTTACAGCAGTCAGGACACCGAAGCAGGATAAAAAACTGCCGAAGTTTCTTGAATACGACCAGATTAAAAAGCTTCTTGATACTCCGCCAAGCGATAGCTGGCTGGGAGCAAGGGACCGTGCGATTATGGAAACGCTTTACGGCACCGGCGTCAGGGTAAGCGAACTGGTCGCTTTGAATATTGAAGATGTGGACTTCCTCGGCGAGGTTATTCATGTACGGGGCAAGGGCAAAAAGGAAAGAATAAGCCCGATTGGCTCATCGGCGCTGCAGTCAATACAGCATTATATGGAATTCCGCAACAGACGCGCCCAGAGCAACGGCAATTTCGATTCGAAAGTTCTGTTCGTCAACAAACACGGCAAAAGACTGAGCACAAGAAGCGTTCGCAGAAAAATGGACAAGTATCTGAAGATGGCAGGACTGGACCCTGCAATCAGCCCGCATACCCTGAGGCATAGTTTCGCGACACATATGCTCAATAACGGAGCTGATTTGAGAAGCGTTCAGGAACTCTTAGGCCATCAATCGCTGTCAACAACACAGATTTATACACACCTTACAACCAAGAAACTTAAAGAGGTCTATGACGGCGCTCATCCCCGCGATGAACAAACAGAAAAAAGCGATAACAGCTAAACTAAACAAAAAACCCGCTCGAAAGAGCGGGTTTTTTTATGCGCCTGCAATTTTATTTAACACCATTTACCTTGTCGCCGATAAATTCCGGCACAAGCTGTTTTAAAACAGCAACGATTTGTTTATAATCCTGCGTATCGGCTGTCGCAACAAGACCGCTGATTTTTTCACAAAGCACTTCCCTGCTTACAGGGGCACTCTTCTGCCAAATACTTATTTTGGAATGTCTGGTCGGAACCATATCCTCGCCTTTTACCGACAGTTCCTCGAAAAGCTTTTCACCGGGCCTGGTACCTGTAAAAACAATTTCTATATCTTCGCCGGGCCGAAAACCGCTTAGCGTTATAAGTTCCTTGGCAAGGTCGACAATTTTAACCGGCTCGCCCATATCGAGCACAAATATTTCGCCGCCTTTACCCATCGAAGCGGCCTGAAGTACAAGCTGGGAGGCTTCCGGTATTGTCATAAAATATCTTCTCATTTCCGGATGTGTTACCGTAACAGGCCCGCCGGCAGCAATCTGATTCTTGAATATCGGCACAACAGAACCATTCGAGCCGAGAACATTTCCAAACCTTACAGTCACAAAATGTGTTTTACTTGTTCTGTCGAGGTCCTGAATATACAACTCGGCGACGCGTTTGGACGAACCCATAATGCTTGTCGGGTTTACGGCCTTGTCGGTACTTATCATTACAAAGCTGTCGGCTCCGTATTTATCCGCCGTATCAGCGACTGTTCTTGTTCCGACAACATTATTTTTAATCGCTTCGCCCGGATTAAGTTCCATCAGCGGCACATGTTTATGGGCGGCGGCATGAATAACAACATCAGGTTTAAACCATTCGAAAATCTGTTCGACCCGCTTCTTGTCGGCAATATCGCATATAAGCGATTCCATCGCAACCTGCGGGAAACTTTTGCGAAGTTCTCTTTCTATAAAAAACAACGCGTTTTCAGCCTGCTCGACAAGTAATAAAAGTTTTGGACCGAAATTACAAACCTGTCTGCACATTTCCGAGCCGATTGAGCCGCCGGCGCCGGTAACAAGTATCACCTTGTTCTTAAGAAATTGTTCAACAATGTCAAGCTCAAGCTGAACAGCCTGTCGTCCCAGCAAGTCGTTTATATCCACGTTTCTAATCTGCGAAACCCTGTATTTGCCGCTGGCGATATCCGCAACGGACGGAACAGTTCTGAAACGAACCTTTGCACCTTCGCAAATCTGCACTACCCTCCGCATCTGTTTGGCGGTAGCGCTCGGCATTGCTATTGCGATTTCCTCTATGCCTTTTCCTTTACATATTTCCGGCAGCTCCTCTACCCTGCCGAGAACAGGAACACCATGAATATTAACGCCCTGCTTTGCCGGGTCATCGTCGATAAAACCGACAACATCATACTGTTCGACCGACATGCGATGCAGTTCGCGAAGCAGCGATTCGCCGGCATTTCCAGCGCCTATAATCAGAAATTTTTTCAGCTTGCCGCTTTGTTCCGTACGAAACTCCTCGTGATAGAGCCTTACAGCCATTCGCAGACCGCCGAGAAAGACAATAGTCGCAAACATATCAAGTATGAAAAGAGCCTGGCTGATAGTAGTCAATTCGTTTAATCGTATTCTAATCGTTTCGGCCATCAGAAGACTAAACCACATAACAGCCAGAATCAGCGTACTGACCAAAGAAGCCTTTACAATCGCCAGCAGGTCAGAAATACTTACAAAACGCCACCAGCCCTGATATTGCCCAAAAAGACCAAAAACAATAATCTTGACTACGAGGAAACACAGCAAAAGTTTGGGATATTGCTGAACCAGCCATTCAGCACGGAACTGCATATTATTGACAAGCAGAAACGCCATCATCAGACTTGCAGCAAAAATTGTAATATGAGAAAGTATTATCACCTGTCTGCGAAACCGCATTATCCCAACAGGCAGTACTTTACCGGTACTTTGCTCTTCAGTATCCTGAGGAATTTGAATGTTATGATTTTCTTCGGCCATATTTTTATTCTCGAATTCCGGTTTAATATTACCCTGCTTGTTCGGGGTTTTGAGTTTGGACGGCCTGGTCAGACGGTTCAGGAGTCTCAGTCAGAGATATCTGTTCGGGCTCGATATAAATATCATCAAGGGCGGTATTATCGACTTTGTTCCGCAGTAAAGAAAAAATAACAGTGCCGGCGGAAAAATAAAAACTGACGGCAAAAGCAACCACCAACCCTGCGATAACAAGTACCAGAAGATAAACAACTGCCGCAGCAATTGATTCTGTCAGATTCCTCGATATATTAATCCCACTGCCCAAAAGATTGAAAAATTCCGGCTGGGGCCATATTGAATCAAGTTTATTGAACTGCTCCGCTTTGCTGCTTTGCGTAAAAATACCAAGCTGCAGGAACCATCTGCTGATGCTCAGCAGAACAAAGGCAAAAAATCTTACAAATAAATAACTGATTGCACCGTAAACAGCAGCAAGAAAACTATATAATCCAAGTCTCCATGGCCTTAAATATACGTAATTGAACGACCTGCTTATGGCATCGAATGTGTCGGAGTTCCCGTACGCAATCGCACCAAACATCAGATTACTCCCAGCACAGGCTCCAATAATTGTAAAGGCCATCAGGACACCTGCACAAAGAACTACTATAAAACACAAAGCCAGTATGAGCTCTCCGGCCCATGGTATATTCGTCAGCAGGCCGATGATAGAAACGATTATGAGTCCCAAAGTAGCGACAAGCATTAAAGGCGCCGTCGGAGCGAAAAAAAGCGGAAGAAATTTTTTAAAAGCGAATTTCATACATAAACTTATGCCCGGCTTTTCATCCTTCGAGAAATGCAGCGCCGCTCCTCTGCTGATTGCGCCGCCGGTTATGGAAAATATCGCAAGCGAAATCAAAAGAAGAATAATGCCGTAAATAGTATGATACTTCAACGCCCATACACACGCCAAAACGCAGTTAGCAATCGCGGCGGTTACCTTGTCAAATCTAAGCTGCAAAAGTGAAACCACCGCTTCGTTGAAATTCGCAAGACAGAAACCGGAAAAGACTTTGAAAACGCCGAGACTTTCACGTGCAGTCCTGCCTTTGTACATTTTGATAAAGCCATCAACCCTGTCGGGATTACTGACAAAACAATGCAGTTCTGTCGGCCAGCCTACGGAACCTGTCAATGTCGATGTTCTGATATCACGCGAGGTAAGCCTGCCGGAAACAACCACAGTTTTGCTGAAATCCATCACCCAGCCCGCGACGAAAATTATAACCAAAGCTGAAAAAGCGGTTAGAACCCTGCCCGGCTGAATGGCTATTCTGAACAACTTGAAAATATTTGGAAAAAGAAAATTTCCAAAACATTGACTTATGTCTTTTTGCTCTGTCATTGCCGAACTCTTTCAAAAATCTGGACAGACTTATGATTTTAACGAACGCGGTATATTATCACTCTTTAAGTTCTTATTCCAGCATATTTTCGGAATTGTTATCATTGTCCTTTTCCTGCTCCTGAATCGGTGAAGATATAATATATTCGCTCTGGAACCATCGGCTCAGGTCGACAAGTTTGCATCTTTCCGAGCAGAATGGAAAAAAACCGATATTGTCAGTATGATTCTTCGCCTCTGAGGGTTTGCAAACCTGTTTTTCGCATATTGGACATCGACTTTCCATATAAGGGTATTATAAAACATAAAAAGATTTGCCGCAAGATGGACAAAAAACAAAAGAACCTGAAAATTAATCCCGATATATCGGGGCAAAACGGAGAAACGGCCCCGGGCCGTATTTCAAATTTTCTGATAATCAATCGATTTCAACGTGTTCCGGGATGGGGTCGCCCTGTCTTATGATACCTTTTTCAACCAGCCGGGCATATTCTATACAGTATCTGGCCCATGGTCTGGCCTCAAGCCTGGCCTTTGATATGCCCCTTCCGGTAACCTCGCAGATACCATACGTTTCTTCCTCGATTCGCTGCAGGGCTTCGGTAATCTCCCGTAAAATTTTTCTTTCACTGTCAATCAGATTAAGGGCGAATTCCTGCTCATAATTGTCTGTTCCAATATCAGCCATATGTATAGGCATACTCGAAAGGTCGCCTGACGCGTCAAGACGTGATTTTTTCAGCGCTTCGTCCTCAATGGAATTGACATCGCCGACAATCTCCTGCATCTTTTCGATGAGAAGCTGCTGATAATATTTTACTTCTTCAGCGGTAAGATATTCGCTTGTTTTTGCATAGACAGGAGCGCTCTTCTTTTTAGAGATCTTCTTCTGTGAGCTTTTATCTGAAGGTAATTTTTTTTTCATGTTTTCCTTTTTCTTCACAGCGTCTATACCTGTATAAAAAATCCTGCGAGCAGCCGACGTTCCTGACTTTTAGTCCGAAAACTTATACAAAACCGCACATTTAAAAGAGCAGATAATATATTCAGCGACCCGACTGTTTGCAAGTCATTTAAATTTTAATCATAAATCTTTATTTTGAAGCAACTTACGTTCTCTTGAATTGTTTCTTGAGCTCTGTCAGCGAAAATCTTATAGCTGTAGGTCTGCCATGCGGGCATCGGCTGGCGCGTTCAATAGCTTCTTTATCGGCTAATAACTGGCGTATCTCAACCTGATTTAATTTTTGTCCAGCCTTGACAGCCGCCTTGCAGGCTGCCATTTCGAGCACCTTATGCAGAAGCCTTTCGGCATCGAGCCTGCCCGATGCCGCATCGTCGAGAATATCGAGAAGGTCTATTACAAAATCCACTGGTTTTACCTTGCCCAGCAGAGTGGGAAAAGATTGTACCGCCCATAATCCAGGCCCGAACGGTTCAACGACTATGCCAAGCCGGTCAAGAAGCACTGCGGCACTGTTCAGCGTCTCCTGACGGGCGGGATTCATTTCGAATGTTTCCGGTATAAGAAGTTTTTGCGACTGCAGTTTGGCGGCCTCGTCGCAAGCCAGCCGTCTGCACAGGTCCTCGTACATTATCCGTTCATGAAGCGCGTGCTGGTCGATAATCAAAAAACCATCCTGTGTCGGAGCTATTATATAGCTGTCGTGAATCTGAAGATACTCCATCGAAGCCGAAGCCTGCGAAGAATTTTTATCGTAGAAATCCTCCCGCTGCTGGGCGGCGGCAAAATCGCTTCTCTTTGTGACTTTTGAAAAATCAAACTGCCGCTGAGAAGTCCCCGGAGTTTTGTTCCGGCTGAAAAATCCCGCTATTGCTTCCGTAATGGATTCAGCAGGCTCACCATAAATCTGTTGCGTTTGCTGATTCTGGCCTGATGAGGAAATGTTATCTGTCTTTGGCAATTTCGCCTTTGTGTCAAGGTCTATTGACAACAATTTTTCCCGTATAAGGCCGAGCACCTGCGAATAAATCAGATTTGAGTTGTCGAATCTGACTTCTATTTTCGTGGGATGAACGTTTACATCAAAATCCTGAGGCGGCATCTCGAAAAACAGGAAAACCACAGGACATTTATCCGGCTCAATCATTCCGCGATATGCTTCCCTGACCGCATGTGAAAGAAATTTGTCGCGAATGAATCTGCCGTTGAGAAAAAAGTATTGAAATTTCGTATTCGCCCTGCCGTTTTCAGGTCTGCAAAGCAGCGCGGAAACCTCAAGATTTTTTTCTGTACTGTGAAGCTGGAGCAAAGAGTCGGCAAGTTCGGCAGAAAACAAACTTCCAATCCGTCCCCTTATGCCCAGCCCGCCGGGCAACCTGTAAAGCTCCCTGTCGTTATGAAACAAACTCATTGAAATATTAGTATGAGCAAGAGCGATTCTGGCAAACTGCTCAATAATATGCGTTATTTCAGTATTCGCGGTTCGAAGAAATTTTCTCCTGGCGGGAAGTTTGTAAAACAAATTCCGCACTTCTATGGTTGTGCCGGGATTTGCGCTGCAGGGCCGAATTTCCTCTTTAACGCCGCAATCGATTTCAATCTTATTCGCTTCTTTTGAATCTTGCGTTTTGCTTATAACAGTTACTTTGGCAACTGAAGCAATGCTCGCAAGTGCCTCGCCGCGAAAGCCCATAGTGGAAATATTAAGTAAATCAGCGCTGGTTTTAAGTTTGCTTGTAGCGTGAGCCTCAAATGCGATGGAAAGGTCGGCACTGTCCATTCCGCAGCCGTTATCTATTACGCGGATAAGTTTTTTCCCGCCGTCCTCTATATGAACGGTAATTTCAGTTGCGCCTGCGTCGAGACTGTTTTCGACAAGTTCTTTGACGACGCTGGCGGGTCTTTCTATAACCTCGCCGGCGGCAATCATATTAACCGTATTCTGGTCAAGTACTTTTATCTGGCCCATTATAACACCGGCAACTATATTATTTTAGTGTACGAACAAACTCTTTCCGGTCATTTCCTGCAGTTACGGCAGGAAATGACAAATCACCTGGCTTTGGCAATTTTTAGGGCCTGTTTGGCCAAAACGCGGCAGGCCTTGCCGTTACGGTTTATAATGACATATTGGCCGAGTAATGCTTTTTTTTGTAATTCTTCCCGCACCGCTTTTTGGAGACATCTGCCGGCTTCCATCGCCATTTTACTTGGTCGCTTTGTAGTCATCTGATTGCCTCAAAATTCTCTTATATAAATCTTGAATGAAAATACGTTGGGTTTTACCATCCTGTTCAAAGACAGGAACAGGCTTAGGTCCTGAATTATCATAGCAAAGCGTTTTGTCGCATAGAGGAATATAAATTTTTATTAAATTATTCATTATACGAGGATAGCGGCGGTAAATCGCATCATCAGGTATATTATGGCCGCCATTGGCGACACGCTCACGGACACGGCTTTTTGAAAAAGCGGCATCTGGTATCCATAAGAAAAACAAGACAACCTGCCAGCCGTCCTGTCTGAGTTTTTTCAGCAGGCTAATTTGACTACGGCCTGCCAATGTTGTCTCAAAAGCAAAATCTACTCGCTTATCGATATTTGCATATACCTCACGAAGAAAGAAACGACCGGCCTCATATTGAGCCGATAACGAATCAAAAGGTGAAAAACCATAGGCAATAAGGTCGGCATTAACAAAGTTACGACAACCGGCTATTTGCGGCAAATATCGCAGCGCAAAAGTCGTTTTGCCTGCACCATTTGGTCCCGCAATAATATAACAGGTTGGCTTTTTCTTTTTACCCATTACAATTTAATGTGCAAATAACGACTTCCCGGTCATCTCTGCCGGCTGAGGAATTTCCATCATTTCCAGCATAGTCGGCATAACATCTGCAAGCCTTCCGTTATCGAGTTTTCTGTTTTTATTCAACTCATCAAAAACAATCAGCGGTACATCGCCGGTCGTATGCGAGGTATACGGATTGCCGTTTTCATCGCTCATTTTTTCGAAATTGCCATGGTCGGCTGTGATAATCGCTGCGCCGCCAAGCTGTTTTACCTTATCAAGTATTTTGCCGACACAGGCATCAACCGTCTGGGCCGCTTTAACAGCCGCTTCGAGAATTCCGGTATGACCGACCATATCGGGATTGGCGAAATTTATTACTATAATGTCATATTTGCCTGTTTCTAGTCTTTCCATAACAACATCGCAGACTTCAAATGCGCTCATTTCCGGCTTTAAATCATAAGTCCTGACCCTCGGTGAAGGCACAATCTGCCTGTCTTCGCCGGGGAATGGATTTTCGGTATAGTCATTGAAGAAAAATGTAACGTGAGCGTATTTTTCCGTTTCGGCGCATCGGAACTGTTTAAGTCCGAGGTCGCTGAAATAAGCCGCTGCGATATTTTTCATCTTCGGCGGCCTTGAAAAAATTATCGGCGCCGGTATCGTAGAATCATATTCTGTCATACAGAGATAAAAAATCTTCGGTCTTACTGTTCTGACAAATCCTGTAAACGCGTCATCGACAAATGCACGGGTGATTTCTCTGGGTCTGTCGCCGCGGAAATTGAAGTGAACCACGCCATCGCCGTCCTCAATTTTCGCAAGAGGTGCGCCTTCTTCATCGGTAATGCAGACCGGTTCGATAAATTCGTCGGTTACCTTTTTTTGATAGCTTTGTTCGACGGCTTCTGCTGTGCTGTTTGCCCTGTTTCCCTTGCTCATTACCATACATTCATAAGCCTTTTGCACTCTGTCCCATCGGCTGTCCCTGTCCATCCCGTAAAATCGTCCCATTATGGTTGCGATTTTACCTACGCCGATTTCGGACATTTTTTGTTCAATCTGTGCCAGGTATTCTTTGCCGCTGTCCGGCGGAGAATCTCTGCCGTCAGTAAACGCGTGCAGATAAACTTTCGTAAGGTTGTTTCTTTTCGCAAACTCAAGCAAACCGTAAAGATGCTTCAGAAGTGTATGAACTCCGATATCGCTGCACAATCCGAGCAGATGCAGTTTGCCGTTATGTTCTTTTACATAACTGGCCAGTTTGAGCAGTTCGGCATTTTCAAAGAAAGAGCCGTCGCGGATTGATTTGCTGATTCTGACCGACTCCTGGTCGACGATTCTTCCGGCTCCGAGGTTCTGATGTCCGACTTCGCTGTTGCCCATAGTGCCCTCGGGCAATCCGACATCTTCGCCGCTGGTATGAATAAGACAATGAGGATATTGGCTCATCAGCATATCATCCACAGGCATATTAGCCTGTTTTATGGCGTTACATGCATCGTCTTTCGGATTAGGGTTATAACCCCAGCCGTCACGAATGATTAGCACAAACGGCCGCCGTTTGAGATTTATTTTTTCTTTGGTCATAATACCTCTGCAATATTCAATTATTTGGATTATAGGGAGGATATGTTATGGAAAATGGAGAAAGAAGTCAATTTAAAAAGGAAGCAGGGATATAAAGAGGTAGGGACGTAGAGAAAATCTTTATTCTCTTAAATTCTTTGCTTCTTTTACTGATAATATATAAATCTCACATCGACCTTCCACTGGTCTTTTTCACCTTTGATTTTTGCCAATGTTACATTACTGCACTGCAGATTTGACCAGCGCATATGCATAACAGAAAGAAATTTTGAGAATTTTTCAATATCTATTTTGTCTATCGTCACCGAGGCATCCTGGTTTGTCTGTCCGCCCTTTACTCTTCGTATCGGGCTGGAGCTGAGTTTGTATCCTGTTGACGGTATCCTGCAAAAACGGGTAACCTGGTCAACAGCGGTGGTGTAATCGAACGCTTCGCCGGTTTTTTTTGCTTTGGCATAATCGAGTCTCTGCGGGTCAAGGTCGCCGAGTATCTGGCTGATAAGCGTTTCAGCTTCAGTGTATTCATCGATTCCGTTTTTCAGGTTGTCTTTGGCGCCGGGAAGGCCCATGCTCAAAAGCCAGACAGGCCATAAGCCGACAAGTATCGGCACAAGCACATAATAAAAAATCGGTTTCGTATAAATATCCTTCATTGGTTTCACCTTGCCTGTTCTATTTCTATTGTCAATCTGAAATTATCCCTGCCGTCCTTCGGGTTATAGGCAGAATTGCCTCTTAGAAGTTTAGGGTGTTTGTCTATTGCGCCGAAAAGCTGCAGATAACCGCCGGTATTGGTGCTGCCCGTAATATTCATCGTCTTTGTCGTAACGGCAATCTTGTCAATTTCAATATCAACATTTTTCGGCACACTATTGAGAGTCTCGAACAGAAAAGTAAGCTTGGCCTCCACCGAATCCTCGCCGGAAGCGCTCAACAATCCGCTTTTAACATCTCTTATTCTGTTGATTTCACTTTTGAGTTTTCTGACAGCTTCTTTGGTTTTCGGAAATTTCGCCCCCGGCATAGCAATAATATATTCCTTTTTGAATTGTTCTTCGAGCCGGCTGCGGTCTTTGTTTATTCTGTAATAAGACATCTGCAGCAGAACACCCAACACAACAAACAATGCTAAAAGGCTTATACTGACAATTTTAATGGTTTTTTCGAAAGCTGCTTTTTTACCCTGGTAAGGCATAAACTCTGCGCGGAAATCCACTTTTTCAGTTTTTCCTGCAAGGCCTGCGGCGGCTCCTGCCGCTATAACCATCTCAAGATATTCGCTGTCCTGCTTCGAATCTTCTTTAGGCTGCAGAGCGGTTTTCCCGGTAAGGTCCAGAGCTTCAACGGTCATTCCTGTTTGTTCGCCGAGGGTTTTAAAATCAACCTGACCTGTAGTGTCATAAATTTTTATCGTTTCAGCCCGCCTGTCCGCGCTGAACGCGGTCATAGTCAGCATTATCTCCCTTGCGAACAGTGCTGTTTTGTTCTGGGCCGGCGAAGTCAGGAACGAACGGACAAACGCCTTGCTGTCCGCCCCGGGCGAGCAAATAAGGAAACATCTTGTTTGCGAAACAGCGGCAACAATCGCACCTTCACTGAAACCCTCGACAATCCTGCGAAGACATATCGAATCAGGCTCAATGATTACAGGGTCAAGTTTATTGTTCTGCAGAGCGGTTATTATTTCGGACATTACATCGGCACCGGCGGCAAAGGCCGCTACTTCCGAGCCGGAAAGCTGTTTGCCGATAACTTCAAAAGCAATGGCGGTTTGAGACGCGTCAACGGCCAGTGCCTCTTCAGCGTCAAATCTTACCGTCTGTGCTATCTGGCGATAATCCTGAAATTCCGAATGGAGTTTCTGCTGCCTGTAGAGTCTGCAATCTACAGCAACCGCGACATCAGAAAACACAAATTGTTTTTCCGCGCAGATGGCGGCGATTTTTGCCGCTGCCGGAGCAAAGGAAAACTTCTGTCCCTGCTGCTGTCCCTGCTCCTGGGCTTCGGGCTCAACACAAAAATAATCGAGCACTTCAACCCCGTCGGCCGTTTTGGCCGCGAGAACAACCGTCGCCTTTTCAGCCGCTATATATACACCAAGATATTTATTCTGTTCCAACCGTTGCTGCTCCGTAATTAATGACTATTCCATAATTATACCAATCTGCTGGACATTTTTGTCCTCTTTTTTAATTCCCGCCGTAGCACAGACTCTCGCCAGGCCGCTTGTGGCCTTTACGCGAATCGTAAAACAATCGCTCTTGGCTGTTATATACGGCTTGACTTTATCAATTGAACTATTAAATCTGTAAAGTCTTTTCGTCAGGTCATCGATATCGCTGAAAGGTTTTTCTTTTCTCATAGTTATTATCTGCTCGGCAATTTCGGGAGCATCGCCCCCGAATGTAAAGGCGGCTTCGAGCACCTGCCTCGGCGCAGAGTTTATATTTACTTTCTGTGTGCCCCATAAACCAATGTATTTCAGGGCCGACTCTGTACGGTTGTCATCTTTATTTACGGGTCTGGCGAGCGTTTCAAGGTCAATCATGGGACTGTGCAGAAGTTTGGCAAAATCCATTGTATGGCCGATATCAGGCCTGGTCTGCTGAACGGTAGATTTCCTTGCCTGTGCCCGCCGACTGGTTCGGCTGGTTCTTCTTGAAGTACTTGCGGACTTGCCTGATTGGCTGACAGAATTACTATCAGTTCTTTTAGTAACCGTTGTTACAACAGGTTTAAGAGCAATACTGAAAGGCTTGACTTCCTTCATCTGGTCGAGTTCTTTTATAAGCGGGTCAATCGCATTCGGCTCCATCTGCATCCATTCGCAAAAAGTCTGAATAGCGGCTTTCGATTCCGACCTCGTATTCGCATCGGCGCAGATGCCCCAGACAAGCGGCAGTTTGGCGTTTTCGTCGATAATTTCTATCGTTATGCGCGCATCGCCGAACTCTATTTCAACAGGTTTTGTTATATACGGCCAGGCCGGCCCATAAGGGCCGCGGACATAAAGTTCATTAGGTTCCTGCAGAACCGGGCCATTGGCGTCATTTATATCATTGGTATCATTGGTTTCGAAAATAGAATTCGAGTCTGTCAAATTATTGCTGTCGTTAACATCGGAACGGCTTAAATTTAAAAATTTTGTAAATAAAGTATTTTTACTAAGATTATTTACGTCTATTCCCGCGCCGGATTCTTTGGCCCAGTCCTCCATCATCTGTTTATAGTCTTCATCGCTCATAGTGAAAAGGTCGGAAAAATCCGGCTCATTCGGCCTTGAAATATAATTCGGGTCTGCTTCGCCGATTGTCGAAAGAGCGTATTTCAGTCCTGACTCGCAGGCGTATCTTGCCGTCTGGTAGTCAATCATATACTGCATTCTGTGCTTCCACTGACTCACGGCCGAGCTTAACTGGTACACCAGCGCAGTAAGCAGTACAAGCACTATCATCGTAAATATCAGTGCTACACCGCGTCTTCGGGCACCGGGCAAATTTTTATCTTCGTAAAGGTTCATTAGGCTCTTTTTTCTGCGAGGCCGATGCTTCATTGATATCGGCAGTTTCATTCGGTTCGTCGGGCAGATTCATATCAGCGATTTTATTGGCATCATAGATTTCTTTTTCTATAAATTGATAAGGTATTTGCCTGAACCGGTTAATTACAACCATTCTTGTTTTTATCGATTCTGCAGGCACTGCCATATCGCCCAGTACATCCTGCGTCCGTTCGGCAAACGACACTGAAATCTTCACGTCCGGCGGCAAACCGGGGTTTTCCCAGTTTTCTATTACGGTATTGCCGTCCATTACTTCGATGCTGAAAAGTGTGGCTCCGCGGCAAACAGGTATAAAGAGTTCTCTTTCATATTTTTCCTTCGTTTCTTCGAGCATTTTATCTTCAAGTGCATATCCGCTGTGTGCGCGGAAGATTATCAGCCCGTTGGAATCCATATCGACCCTGCTCTGCCAGACTATCTTTTCGAAGGTCTGGGGTTTGTTGTCCTTATCGTATATTTTATTTTCGATAATCATCTGTGTAATTTTGAAGCCGTCAATGTCGAGTTTGTTTTTTATGGTCATTGTCACATCTGAGCCCGGCAGCGCAAGTCCGTCGATATCCTCGGCGATTCGCTGAAGGATTTCCGTTGCCACATGACCGCTTTTGATTCGGCTGTTTATAGCGGACTCGGCACGTCTGACGCCCGTATAAATACCCACAACGGCAACCATAATCATCGCAGCGATAACAAGCGTTGCCATCGCTTCTGCGAGAGTAAACCCCTCACACCTATTTGCACAGCGGTACCGCAAACTAACAGTACTCAAATTTGCAATACCATTCGATTTTCCATTTGCCCTCACAATGTAAATAGGTATGGGGGTAAATCCTTTTTTGTCGCAATTATATTTTCCGTCTTGCTGTTTCATTTTCTATTTCTGATTTTTTCCATTACAGCCTTCCAGAATGCTTCTTCCGGCACCTGCCTCCAACTTTCGTAACCTGCCGGCGGGTCACCAAGTGACTTTCGCAACTGGGCTTCCTCCTCTGCCTGAGACTGTCCGGTATCCTGTTCCTGTTCGGCCTGTGACTCCTGTTCGGCCTGCGGCTCCTGTTCGGCCTGCGGCTCATCGGAGGTTTGGTCGAGTGCCATCTGGTCCTGCAGGGATTGCCATTCGAGTATTTTTTCTATCTGTTTCTTGTCAACGCTTGCGAGCCAGTGAGTTAATTCGATTTTCTGTTCCTGGCCGCCGCTGTTGACAAACTGCGCGGTACATATCGCCCGTATCCACATATGATTCGAAACCGGCTCATAAAACGATTCCACCGTCGTTTCCCAGTTAATATCGGGATTTCTTTCGCTTGTGCCGTATTCAACCGTATCGCTCACCGACTTCAGCGTCAGCAGTTTTTCCATATTTTCCCTGGCGATTTCAAACGCCTCCATTTTTGTCTGCCAGTCGACAACGGTCTCGACTGCCCGGTTGATTATGACAAGTACAGTCGCGGCTATCATACCGAGTATAATAAGTGCAACCGACATCTCAATCAGCGTAAAACCGTTTCCAACAGTAAGTTGTTTTTTCTTATCGTTATTCATATTTTATTTAAAATTGAAAATTTACGATTTAAAATTTGCGGAATGCCTTCGGCAAACTTATTAAATATTAAATTTTTAAATCTTAAATCCGTCAAAATCCCATTTCATCCGCGGTCCTCGGCGCAAGAATTTCCACGTCGCCGTCGACGACGTCGATTGTCCTGCTCAATCTATTGATTAAAATTGAATACTGCTGGCCGTTCTCGTCCATAACGACCACTTTTCCGCCATACTGCCAGCCGCTTTTACCGACCCTGAAAAGTGCCGGCGCCTCATTTGTCCAGTCGCCATCGTCAAAAATCACATAGGACAACTGGAACCGGTCGCTGAATTGTCCTGTCTGGATAATTTCTTCTTCCAATATATCTTCGACAGCGACAAGTCCGGTGGTTATTTCCCGCAGCATATATGTGTTTTGCACAAAATCGATAATTATTTCATATCTTCTGCCGCTCTCTGCCGAGCCTGTCGCAGCCATTTGAAAGAGACTCACAAGGTCATTCGCCCTGCCTTTGAAAGTATCTCTTTTAAGCACATCAGCGAGGTTCATCATTGTAATCATCGTAAACATCGCGATGATAAAGAGCACCATAACAATCTCAGCCAGTACTACCCCGGTCCTGCAGGACGTTTTTTTCAGCAAACGATATGAATCGGACAGTATCATTCCGCGTCGGTGCTGTACAGGTCTTTATCGTAGTCTTCGCCGCCTTCCTGACCGTCGGCTCCGTAACTGACAACTACATAAGGTTTACCGCTTTCGGGATAGGCGATATATATGAAATCATTGCCCCAGGCATCTTTCGGCAACGCCGTCGAATCGATATATCCGCCCGGCTGGTAGCCTTTAACATCACTGGGCTGTTCAATCAAAACATTTAGCCCTTCTTCTTCGGTCGGGTATCTGCCTGTATCCATTTTGAACTGGGCAACCGAGTTATGCAGCATTTTCAAATTAGCCTTTGTCGTTGTAACGCGGGCCTTGTCGGTTTGTCCCAGAAAGTTCATCGCCCCTATCGCGGCAAGCAGACCGATAATGATAATTACCGCCATAATCTCAACAAGAGTAAATCCTTTATTTCGTTTGTTTTTTCTTTGTATCATAAAAAACCTTTCATATAAATTGAAGATTGAAAATTTCAAAATCATCAAAAAATTATTTTCCCTTTTTCAAATTTATAGTTTTCCGAGCCGCAAAAAAAATCGCTTTCAATTCATTTGCTTCTTCAAGTAATAATTTTATCTTTGACTTCGGTATTAATTTTTCTTCTGATGAAAAATCCATCCAAAAAATTGTTTCATCTGCTTCTTTCAACACTATGCTTAATTTTGCGGCAAAAGCAGCTTTTGATTGAGCTAAATTACAGGCTCTATAATTCGCAGCTACCGATGTCGAGCATCTTATTAATTGCCCTGATATGTGATTACCTAATTTTGTCCCTTCTAAAACTATTGCAAGCTTCACGCAACGGTGAGCAAAATCATTTGCTCGTTTTTCCAATTGCTTATATTTAGTAATTTCAACCATTACTTAAGTCTCTAATCTTCAATTTTCAATCTACAATTTAAAAGTTTCCCGCTGAGAACCGCAAAATCGGCAATAGCGCCGCCAGCGCAATCATTCCGACGAAAAATGCCATCACAACAATAATCAGCGGCTCCAGCGCAGCGCTTAATCTTTCAATAACAATATCCGAAGACGATTCGAGATTTTCACTTATATTAAGCAGCATTTTCGTCAACTCGCCGCTTTTCTCGCCGATAGCGACCATGTGAGCGATTGCCGGCGAAATTACGCCGCTTTCACGTAAAGGAGTGGCTATATCGGCACCGGAAAGAATCCTGTCTCTGGCCTTTTTAACGGCGTTAACCATAATAACATTTCCAGTAACTTCACCAACGACCCTGAGCGATTCAGCCATACTTAATCCTGAGCCGAGCAGCGTCGAAAGAGTCGAGGCAAAACGCGAGACAACCCGCTGTTTCAGAAGCGGCCCGAATATCGGCAGCGACAGAAGGAGTTTATCCCGAAGATAGGCTCCTTTTTCAGTTTTCAGAAATCTTCGGATGGCATAAACTATTGCAAAAATCACTATCAGAAGCACATACCAGTAATTTATGATAATATCGCTTACCGCCATCAGGATTTTCGTAATCATGGGAAGCTTCATGCCCGCCTTTTGAATTTGCACGATAATCTTCGGCAGAACATAAGTCGTAAGAAAAATAATAGCTCCAAAGCCTATCGTTACTATGCACATTGGGTAAACCATCGCGGTCATTAGTTTCGATTCGATGCGCCGGCGTTTTTCCATAAAGCCGGAAATGGTTTCCATTGTTCTGCCCAGCGTTCCCGTAGCCTCGCCGACCTTAATCATACTGATATATACGACGTCGAAGTACTCGGTATAATCGCTCAGCGCGTCGCCGACCGCTTCGCCGGTAACAACCCTGTCGCGTATATCGGTTATTACATTCTTAAACCGGCTGTCGGTAATCTGTTCTATCATAACGGAAAGCGCTTCGGTAAGTTTAATCTCGGAATTGAGCAAAATGGACATCTGCTTGGTAAATTCTATTATATGAGATTTTTTTGTTCTGCCGAAAAGATTCTTAAAACCGCTTTTGACCTCGCTTTCAGCCGAGACCTGTTTTACGTCTGTAGCATGGATGCCGCGCGCGCGGAGCTGTTTCCGGGCAGAGTACGGAGTTTCAGCGGTAACCGTTCCCTTAACGGTCTTTCCGCCGCCTGCTAACGCTGTGTATGAATATCTGGGCATATCTATTTAAAATTTAAAATTGAAGATTTTGTTTTCGGTATCGGTGTCGGTAACGTCGCGTTATCGTTAATCGTTCTCGTGTTTCGTTAACACCAGCACCATACCGAAACCGAAATACAAGACGTTACCGTTACCTAAACCAACACCTATAACCTGATTTAAAAATCTTCATTTTTCAATTATCAATTATATATCTGCTTGCGTAACTCTTAAAACTTCCGCAATCGTCGTGGCTCCCGCCATAACTTTTCTCGCTCCGTCCATACGCAGGGTTTGAAGGCCCTTCTCAATCGCTTTTTGTTTTATCACGCCTGCGGTCTGGCGAAGATTAACCATCTCGCGGATTTCCTCATCAATTACCATAAGTTCATATATGCCGGTTCGGCCTTTATAGCCGGTATTAAAGCATTTACTGCAGCCTGCGCCTGTAAAAAACTGATCGCCGCTTCCGCTGGTGCCAATCCCAAGTTCCCGCAGTTCATGCTCGGCAGGCTGATACTGCTGTCTGCATTCGGGGCATATTCTTCGTACAAGTCTTTGCGCAAGAACAGCGACAAGTGAGGAGCTTACGAGATAAGGTTCAACTTCAAGGTCAAGAAGTCTGCTTATGGCGCCTGCCGAATCGTTGGTGTGCAGCGTACTGAAAACAAGATGGCCCGTCAAAGACGATTGTATCGCCATCCTCGCGGTTTCCTCATCGCGGACTTCGCCTATCATTATCACATCAGGGTCCTGCCGCAAAACATGCCGCAGTGCCGTAACAAATGTCATACCCTTCCTCGTGGCAACCTGCATCTGGCTTATGCCGCCGAGCTGATATTCTATAGGGTCTTCTATCGTAATAATATTTTTTTCGACCGCGTTCATTCTGTTAAGAGCTGCATAAAGCGTAGTACTTTTACCACTGCCTGTCGGACCTGTTACAAATATCACGCCGTGTGAACGGCTGAGCAGCGAATCGAAAACCTTCAAATCGTCTTCCCACATACCCAGTTCGGAAAGCCCGAACAGGCCCGTGCTTTTATCCAGAAGCCTCAACACGCATCTTTCGCCGTAGCTTGTCGGCACGGTGCTTACACGCAAATCGATTTCACGGTTGCCGAGCCGAACCGAACATCTTCCGTCCTGGGGCATTCTCCGCTCGGCGATATCCATTCCGGCCATAACCTTGATACGCGATACTACAAGAGATAAAACATTGCGGTTAAGACTAAGCGTATCGTATAAAATACCGTCTATCCTGTAACGGATTTGAATTTTGCCTTCGTAAGGATGAACGTGAATATCGCTTGCACGCAGCTGCAGGGCGCGGAAAAGTATATCGTTGACAAGCCTGATTACGGGCGGGCGATTTACGACATCGAGCAAATCGTCGGCAGTGGCAACCTCATCGACAAGCTGGTCGAGATTTTGAGAGTCGAGCTCTTCTGCGACTTCATCGATAACTGTTGACTTCTGTTCGTAAGCGATATCTATTGTCGCCGTTATCGCGGTCTTGGTGGCAAGAGCGATATTAACCGGCGATTTGGTAAGTCTCGAAACATTATCTACAGATTCGGTATCAAAAGGCCGGGAAAGTACAACTGTGATTTCGGCATCTTCCGGATTAGTCTTTATACCTATCAGGTAATGGTGCTGAGCGTAAACAGGCGGGACATTTTCGATAAACTGTTTCGGAACATCGGCGGGATTGATTTCGGCAAGATATTCAATTTTCAAAACTTCCGCAAACAGCCGCAGAACCGCTTCTTCCGTAAAATGCGGACAGATAAGCAGTATCTCGTCCAGCTTCTGTCCGGATTTATCTGACTCGGCATTCTGCTCAAGAAATTTGGCGAGTATATCCGCATCAACTATTCCAGTCCTTTGAGCTGTTTTTATCAACAAATCTTTCATAGATGTTCATTCTGCAAATCTTCAACTTCAATTTTCACTGATAACTGTTATTCTATTTTTGTTCCGGCAAACCCGTATCCGGCTCATTCGTATCCTGCGCCAAAATCTTAAGCGGCTCTACCAGTTCAGGCTTTATCCCCGGAAAATCCTCGTGTCTCTGGAATTTGTCCTCCGATTTTTCAAACTCAATCTGATTCTTTCTCGATATATCTTTCAGCTGATGCAATCCGCGTTCGATATCCGGTCTTAAGATGTTAGCCTTAACAAATACATACAGTCTGCGTTCATCGTTGGAATTTTTCACTTTTCTAAACAACCCGCCCGCAATCGGGATATCGCCGAACAGCGGCGTTTTACCGCCGGTCTTCGACTGATTCAGCTTATTCAATCCGCCCAGAATAATCGTGCTGCCGTCAGGAACAGTTACAACTGTTTTCACGTTGCTGGTGGTCATATCAGGCGGA
Source organism: Phycisphaerae bacterium (assembly GCA_041652575.1). Taxonomy (NCBI): domain Bacteria; kingdom Pseudomonadati; phylum Planctomycetota; class Phycisphaerae; species Phycisphaerae bacterium. The sequence continues at coordinate 85,471 of JBAZHC010000010.1, forward strand.
GCGGTTTCTGCTGACTTTGTGGTCGCAAAATCCTCACGAAGCATTTCCACTTCAAGCCGCAGTAATTCGCCTTCGCTGATTTGAGGTGTAATTGTAAGTTTTATTTTTGCGTTGTAGTCCTTCCATGTAGTTGACTTGCTGATCACCTCACCGGTGGTACCGGAAGCACTTTGATTTTCTTCTGCAATATAGGTTTTTTGAGTAGTCTCTATTGTACCTTCTTCATTGTCATTGACCAATATTTTGGGCTGTGCCAGCACTCTGCCGTACCCTTTGGTATTAACCAGCGTCAGCAAAGCCTGTATTTTGTCGGCACTATAAAATCCTGTCGTTGTACCGCCGATAAAACTGGCTTCACGATTGCCGCCGACAGCCGATGCAACCAGCGCAGTCGCCTTTAAATTCTCTGTCACCAGACCTTTGGCGTTGGCTACAAGATCCAAATCAAACTGAAAGGCATCATTGCGCGTAACTTCGACAAGCGAAACGTCAATCAATACCTGCGGCCTGCGGGTATCAAGGGTCTTTATCAGATTGCCTATCCATTCCTGGTTTTTCTTGCTCGCATAAACAATAAGCGAGAAGGTATTTTTATCGGGGACTATTGCTATATTATCTTCCTGGTATTTTACAGTCTGCTGGATTTTGCCTTCTTTGTCCTTGATTGTCTTTTCTATAAGACCGTTAAGCACTTCCGCAAGGGCTTCAGGCTCCTGGTTTTCAAGCCTGTAGATTCTGTAAGGTATGGCGGCCTGCACCGGTTCTCGGTCAATGTATGAAATAATCTGCGATATCTGAGTATGCTGTTCCGGAGTCGCGTTCACAAGCAGAGAATTTGTTGTTTCGAGCATTACAACCTGCGGCTGGTCGAGAGTAGCGGCCCCATCCTGTGATGATGTATCAAAGACAGGTGCAGGAGGCACGGGTTGACCGGGATTGGCAATAGTCTTGGTGCCGGTTGTTTTGGTTGTGCTGGCACCCTCGACAATATTAAGCTCTTTCAGGGCTTCGACAACTTTGAGAATATCGACATATTGTATTTCATACTCTCGTATGACACGCAAATCCTGCTGCGGAACATCGAGAGAATCGATTATATTATCAACTGCCGATATTTCCGATGAAAGACCGATTATCAGGATACGGTTGGTTCGTTTGTCGAAATCAATATAAACTCCGGCCTTGGAAGATGTTGTTGTCTCGGTCGGCTGCGGTGTTGGCCGCGGCGTTCTTATTGTACGTGCCCTGGTTGCCGCAGCGGAATCTGCCGCTCCGGATGTGCCTATCGTTATCTCTATCGTTCCAAGCTGTTCGGCAAGTGCCTTTATCTTTGTTACAAGGCTCTCGGCAATTGTATATTTTAATATGCGAAGCTTAAATTCTTTCGGCGGCCCCGGCACATCGACAAGGCTCAGCAGTTCTTCGATACGCTGCATCCTGAAGGCGTATTCGGTAACAACAAGAGTGCCTGTTTCGGGAATCTCGGTGATATTCGAACCGATGCCGAGTTTCATTTCTGCCAGCAGTTTTTTTGCCGCTGTGGTGCTGATATACTGAAGATGATAAACTTTCGTCACGGCAACATCACCCGGCTGAATGTCGGTATTCGTGGTGAATCTCGGGTCCTGGTCCAGAACTTCTGCCGATGGGGCTATAGTAACCAGATTGCCCTTCCTGCTCATCACAAAGCCGCGGAATTTCAGAACCGATTCGAGCAGATTATACAGTTCACGGACTCGGATTTTGCCCTGCACCTTTACCGTAACGCTGCCGGTTATCTTGGTATCGTCATAGAGATAATTAAGTTTCAGATACCTGCCGACAAGGTCTATCAGGTTTACAATATCAAGTTTCTCCGGCAGATTAAGCTCAAGTATTTCATCGCCGTTTGGTATATCAACTTCTCTAAAGGTCGGATTTTTTTCCACCTCAGTACCCTGCTCCGCCGGTTCGTTGACCTCTTTAGATAATTCTTCCTGTTTGGCTTTCATCGGCTCCGGTTGTGGTTGTGGTTCATTGGGAATTTGTATCTTCTCTTCTGCCGGCTTTTCAGGTTCCTGCATTTGCTCCTGCAGCGGCTCACTAACAGCGTCAGGAATTCGTTCCGGTTCAGCATCGGTTTTTTTGGCATTAGCATCCGCTTTTGCCGCTTCTGCAAGTTCGGTCATAAATTCGCCGAGCATATCGTTATCTTCGGCCGGCAGTTGTTTTTTTATCTCGACCGGTTTATTGACATCAGCCATTATTTCCGGAGCTGGCTGATTTGCTTCTGCTATGGCAATGGGAGCCTGAATAATATTTACATCGTTAGCCGACTGGGGCAGAACCGGCAGAGTGATTTGCTCAGTTTCTGATTTGGTTATATTGACATCCTCCGCTGGTTTTTCCTGAGAAGGTTTTGGTTCTTCGGACGAACTGAGAAGTTCCTGTATTGTTTTAACAACAGTTTCGGTTTGCACCTGGGGTGAAATTATCAGTATTTTGTCTTTGTACCTGTCGATTATTATTTTAACCGCAGCAGAAGTACTGGAGCCTTCGAGCAGTGTACCGACAGAAAAATCCTTACCTAATTTCGTCTGAATCTTTTCACTGTCGGGCAGTGTTTTATCCGGCTCGATATCCACAAACTGTACATCGTATTGCTCACTGCTGTCGACCAGTTTAAGAATGGAAGTTGCGTATACAAGCTGCTGGGGACTTGCAGTTACTGAAACTGCATTTGTTCCCGGAATTGCGACAACGCTGTCTGTTACCTGCGATGTAACCAGGTAATTTTTGGCCTGCTGCGATGAAATATTCTGCATGGAAAATATCCGTACGCGGACAGGCTCATTGAAATCCTGACCTTTAGCTGATAATGCGCAGACATTCAGTGCCGATATGATTAAAAATAAAGACAGCATCGCACCTTGCAGCCGATGCCTCTCGTTCTGTTGTTTCAAGAGCATCTGGGTCTCCAAACATCGTTTTGCCTTGCCTTGAGGCCTTATATATTGTTTTATCGGACAAAATGGCATAAGATGCTTAAAAATAATGTACTTAGTTTGATTTTATCCACCTCCCTGCGGCCGAACGTATTTTTATCTTCTTTGTCTTATTCCTCTTAACTGTACCGGCTGTTTTTTGCTGTCAGGCTGTTGCTGCTGCGGTTTTTCCTGACGAGGTTTAGACTGCTGATTCGCATCACCGGACGATTTCGGGGAATTATTATCAACCTGGGGATTATTTAAATTATTGCTAACCAGATTAACATCAGGCACTTGCAGAGCATTATTGTCAGAGGCAAGAATTTCTTCCTGCTGTTTAAGTTCATTTTCAAGCGTTTTTAAAAGCTCTCCCAGCCCGCCAAGTTCATTTGCCTCACCAGATGTTATATTCGAATTAGGGTCTTGCTGAAGTTGTTTTAGCCATTCGATGTTTTTCTGTGTATGCTGACGCAATTCTTCAGGACTAAGCTCTGGAACTGGCGCAACATTAGGTTCAGCAACAGGTTGCGAAATATTTGCCGGCGGAGGCTCAACAGATTCAGCCTGGCCTGTTACTTTTTCCATTCCTTCCCATAAGGCAATAGGCTTGTCATTACTAACAATACCCGTATAAGATTTAACGAAATCAGGCTTGGTCTGACGCTCAGCGGTAAGTTCGTATCTCTTGCCATTATCATTAATTAGAACACTGCCATCACCGACTTTTTCAATTGTCAGATAACCGACTTTCCCGCCCTGCTGAACCCAATGCAAACCCTTGCCAACCTCATCTATAAGAGCCCAGGAATCGGCATCATCGCCAAGATGATAACTTGTACCTATAAGCTTAAACTTCGCAGTTACCGTAGCCTGCGGCCTTATAACAGCCGCCGGAGAAGGCGCACTTCTAACAGGCTCAGGAGGAGGCGGAGGATTTATGCGAAGCGCAAATGCTTTTGCCTGCTTGACTAACGGCGTTTCCTGCTCGTTGTCCAGAGACTTTTCCCCGCCGTAAATGGCCTGCATCTGCTCAGCTACACCCGGATTTTTGAGCAGATTTTCAAGCTTTGCATCACCAGCCCGGCATGGAACAACTGTAAACGCAAAAAAGCCCAAGACCAAAAGAACTGCTAAAAAACGTGTTATCATGTTAATTTTAAACATGTTATGAAAATTTCATTAAAAAACATCAGCAAAACTCTACATATTACTTTGACATCGGAATGTTGCGTAAGTTCCCTTCAATTATAAAATAAATATAGGTACAGCGGCCGGATATAAGACATAAGATAACCTTTCAGCTGATAACTGTTAAATCCGTTAAAGTCGGCACAAATTAACATACTTAAAAGAACACAGTACTCAGAACACAGAACGCAGAATAAGGAGTTATGATAAAAAACTTTTAAAAAACGCGCATTTTTTTCGCAAATGCGCGCAAGTTGACTAAAAAAGAGGGGTATTTTTAACCGCGGATTGCACGGATTTCACGGAAAAAGTCAAAAAAGTGAGTAGTTTTTACAGGTTTTGGGCAGTTTTTGGGGGTTTTGGAACAAAATTTTTAGCCACAGATTACGCAGATATAAAAGATGTTTTTTCACCACGAAGAGCACGAAAGACGCACGAAGGTATTGCTTTAAGGCATCCCGATAAATCGGGATTGTAAATTCAAAACTCGTACCTTACTTACAAGCGAGCTTGACGTCGGCACATTGTTTCGAATTTTTCTGCTGCGCAGTTTACCTTAAAGCAGATAAAACGTTGCCGGGGCAGATAAATTTTTAAAGTGTGTTTGGGAAGAAGAAAGAGTAAAATAGAATCTGCATTGAGGAAGAACATCTGCGAAAGAAAAGTTGTTAGTCGTTAGTTATTGGAGACGCTCCCCGCATTCGCGAGGGTAAACTCCGGCGGAAAAACATTGAGGAATTGCAACAGCAGAAAATAAAGTGGAAAAATTTGAACCCAAAGTTATTTGAAATAGAAGGAGGTATTAATTTTGGCAGGTTTAGTTTTAGAATTACAAAAAGATGCTTTGGACTCATCTGTCCCAATAGCTCCGTTATTGCGAAAAGCTTTGGTGGTTGCAAAGAAACTTGAAATTGACGATTTTCGACTATGGATCGAAAAAGAATTAAACGGCTATACACCTGGTGGTGATGAAATCCCCCAATATCGTGAAGTGGAGGGGATAATTAAAGCATGGAATCCATATAACGGTTGGATACCCGTTATTGTCCAAGATGAAAAAATGGCTAAACATCTGAGGCGAAGAAAAGTTAAACAATCAATACGAGAATTGGAAAGTCTTGTTGAAAATCAAAAAGATTCTTCCTTGATGATTCATTATTCCCCGGAAATAGAAAATATGTTGATGGAAGACGATCCCTTTCAGCCAGCGCTCCATATAGGTGCAAATTCTATTCATGGAATTATCGATTGTGTTCGTAATACCGTTCTTGAATGGTCATTAAAACTAGAAAAGGAAGGAATACTAGGCGAAGGTTTGAGTTTTTCTGTTAAAGAGAAAGAAAAAGCACAAAATAATCCTGATATAAATATACAAAATTTTCAAGGTATCTTAGGAAATGTGAATCAGAGTACTATCACACAAAACCTTGAAATAGAAATTAAAAAGAATGACATTCAAAGTTTGACGGACTTTCTCAAATCCAAAGGGGTAACTGTAGAAGATATTTTCGAATTGAAAAAAGCTATAAATGAAGATCCCAAACAAGTATCGCCTAAAGGTTTTGGCGAAAAAGTCAGTGGTTGGATTGGAAAAATGATTACAAAGGCAGCAACTGGTACTTGGGACATAGGTATTCAAGTTGCTGGAACAATATTAGCTAAAGCAATATCGTTGTATTACGGTATGCCTTGCTAAACGGTACTTATGAAACTTCAATTTGACGCTTAAAGATTTATGGCGGAAAAGATAGAAAATGAAATAAAATAATTGTTTTAAGGAGTACTGTAGATTATGGAAAATCCAAAAAAAGAGGAACAAGGGATGGGTGAAAATAATTGTGATATCGATACTTTAAGAAGTTTATTTGCTTTTAAAGGAACGTATCACCATCATAAAGAGACAATGGCTCACGCCACAGTGTTAATTCAATTGGCGCTTGTAACTGCTTTGTTTAACGTCAATTTTAAAAAATTATGTTATAGCGATGATAAACTGTGGATTTTCTTGTCGTATAGTATAATTTGGGCTATTATATCATTTTATATGTGCTGGCAGTTCAAGATGAGAAGAATTGCTCAATGGCAGGTAGATAAGATCTTAGAAGCAATACAGGTTCACTACTCTCCCAGTAATAATACACATAAATTTATCAAAGATAATATGAGAGATGTTCAAGATGATCCTATCGGAATGCACTGTTTTAAAGATAAGTGCAAAAAAGTTATAGGATGTATCATTTGTTGTGACAATAATTTTTGGAGAAAAGTAAATCAGGGCGAAATAATTTTGTGGATTGCTGATGTATTGATTTTGGTTATTGGCGTTTTAAGAATTATTTCAATAGGGTAATCAGTTATCCGGAAATTCCGGATAACTGAAAATTGGAAACGAACCCCGTAAAAATTCTCCTGTCACTATCGCTCCAGGCTCTGAACCCCCGCCTGCGCGGGGGTGTGGTAAACCGGCGGGAATAAAAGGATTTAAAATTTGAGATTTGAGATTTGAGAAAAATAACATCGCCGTGCCGGCGGCGGCTAAATGAGATGATTAACCCGACGACGAACCCCCGGCACCCGCCTTCGATAAATCTACGGACGGACAGGCAGGTCCGGGGGCTAAACACGGGAAGATAAACCCACACATATTAAACCGGCGGTGAGAGTTTATGCTATCTGGACTCTTTAAATCCTGAAAGTAATCGTATATTATTCAATCGATAATATTTTATATTTGGAAAAAAACGCTTTTTCGGCTACTCTTTCCTCAACAAACTCGGCGCAAACTGTATGTAAAATAGATTGTGCCTGATAAAAAAAGGATAAAATTCCGATATATACAGAAAGAGTTATCTTAAAAGAAAGGGAATAAGCAGGATGAATATTTATGTAGGTAATTTATTGTTCGACGTTACTGAAGCTGAATTAAAAGAACTTTTTTCGCCATTCGGCGAAGTCTCAGAAGTCCGTTTGATAATGGATAAGTTCAGCGGAAAAACAAAGGGCTTCGGATTCATCGAAATGCCCTCTAAAGAAGAAGCCGAAAAGGCTATCGCCGAAATGAACGGCAAAGACCTAAAGGGACGGGCAATGACCGTTAACGAAGCAAAGCCGAAGACTGAGTTCGGCGGCAGAGGCAAACGCGGCGGTTACGGCGGCGGTGGTGGTGGTGGTCGCGGCGGTTACGGCGGCGGTAATAGAGGCGGTGGCGGCGGCTACGGCGGCGGTAGAGATCGCGGCGGCAGCGGCGGAGGCGGCGGTTACGGCGGCGGCAGAGATCGCGGCGGCAGCGGCGGCGGCAGAAGCGGTTACTAACAACCGGTATCGCTGAAAAATTAAATACACAACAGCAGAGAACAGCTTCTCCTGAAAACTTATTACAGGCTGACAAAGCCGCAGATATGATTAGTCATTCTGCGAAGAAAGGAAACTGATATGGGCGATAAGGGAAAAAGAGATAAAGGTAAAAGAGAACAAAAGAAAAAAGCTGTTCTCAGCCCAGAGGAAAAACGCAGATTAAAAAGAGAAAAGAAGAATAGTTAATTGGCCGGCAGTGTTCGCAGTACAAGCCGTTGGGCTCTGGTATTCAGTTAAATAAGATTTCAGCGGATGAAATCTGTCCTTCGGCTTCCATCGATATCATTCAGGACGAGTATTCATGGCAGGTGCGAAAACCAACGATATCGTAAAACTGATAATATGCTGCGGAGCGGTTTTGGGGGTCGGATTCGCAGGGTCGTTTTTCGTATCAAATTCATCACAGTGGTATCAAAGTCTTGAAAAGCCCGCCTTTACCCCGCCGAGTTATGTATTCGGGCCGGTCTGGACAGTACTGTATCTGCTTATAGGAGTCTCGGCTTTTTTGGTATGGCGAAAAGGAATCGCCAATGCAGCGGGCAGGACGGCAGCGGCGGCGTTTATTCTTCAATTTATATTTAACGCGGCATGGACGCTGATTTTCTTCGGCATAAAACAGCCGCTGATTGCGCTTGGGGATATTGTAATGCTGTGGCTGGCGATAATAGCAATGATTGTCAGCTTTCGGAAAGTTTCAACGCTCGCGGCGGTTCTGCTTGTTCCTTATATAATGTGGGTGAGCCTTGCGGTCGTTCTAAACGCCGCTATCTGCATATTGAATCAATAAGACAACACAAACGAATTATTTTATGTTGAGTTTGTAAAGGGGGTCGCCAATCAGAACAAGCTGCCATGAATTAAAGGGATTTGTCGCGTAAAAAGCCTCGGCCATACAATCTCCATTAAGAAGCTGAGCAAAGAATTTGTCGGGGTCTGGAAACGAGTGAAGATAAGGCTCGTCAACGGCTCCGAATGTGGCGGTTATGCCGTGCGAAAGCAAGGCGGGACACCAGTTGGAACTTGCGGGATTGCGTAAATCCATCGCCTCGAAACTTGCGATATGAAATCCCACGGCGCCGGGGACAAAATCAAAGGAATCGATATATTTTTTAACGCTGTACCAGCCGCAGTAAATCGCCGTATTCGGACAGGAACGCGGCGCGAAAAGCGAATCTGTATTCTCGACAACAACTTTCATCGAAGTACGCTTTTTGAGCATCGCAGCAAGTGTGTGCAGGCTTTTATCAAAAAACTCGAACGATCGCGGCGTAATTTGCCCGGCAGTATTCAGGCCGCGAGCGTCGATATACGCTGTTCCGGAAAGGCCAGCCTTCTCGGCTTTAATCGCCTTATCGACGAGGCCGGCGGCGATTTTTGCCGAAGGACCGTCCAGTCTCGAAACCATCAGTGTTTTCGACGGCAGCCAAAAAGGCATATTCTGCAATTCGTTTTTCTGCCAGCGATAAAGGTCGTAATCCTTATATAAAACCATCGAAAGTTCGCTGTCAACCGAAGCGGATGTTTCAGTTCCTTTGCATCTGCCGATATCGGCTTTAAGATTAGCCAGTTCACCAGTCAGGCCGCCAACTACCCGCAAGGCAGGGTAAAAACCATTTTTAAGTTTCTTCTCGACCGTCCACTTTTCCCGCTCTGCGGTCTGCAAAACCTGACTGTTTCTGTACAACTCATTCTTTTCAGACAAAGAAAGTGTAAATGAAATCCGCGGCAATTTTTCGGCCTGCTGCCCGGCGAAGGCCGGACCATAAAAAAGTCTTAACAGTTCTATCCAATCATCATATTGTTTTTCTCTCGTATCTTCCCGCTCGATATACTCAATTCTCTTCAACGCTTCGGCTGTGGCGGCGGAAAGATGTTTTAAAATATCCTCGTAAGATTCCGATGTCGCCGCATTTTGAGGCGATGTCAATTCCTCTCTGCCGAGTCGATTAAGCCTATGGTAAACACTTTTGAGTTTTTCCTCTTCCAGTGCAGAAAGACTGGAAAGTTTCGCGACAAGCTCATCAGCGTTTTTGACCTGGCCGAGAGACCCAACCTTTATCGGCACACCATAAACCGTCAAAAGACATTTAATCTCATCGGATTTTCTATTTTCCTGAATTTCTTTTTTTACCGCGTACGCCAGAATTTTGTCGTAATTTCGCCGACTTATCTGTTCTGAAAGTGTTATTCCGAGCGGTATTTTGAGAATATTGGCTGCGGGCACGGCTCTTTTTTGGCAATAATATTCCGCCAGCGACACAGATTCGTTAACATCGGAATTTGCGATAACAAGAATCTGCTGCGGCTGGAGGGCAAAAGCCGACTGCGCAAAAATAATCAAAAATAATATAGAAAAAAATCTCGTCATTATTCCGGACCGTAAGTTCTATATGGCTGGTTAACAGGATAATCAGCCGCAACTTCCTGGTAATCGTCAAACCAGCAGGCCTGCGGATTACTTTTAAAAATCATAAATTTACCGCTGTCTGAATCGTCTGCCGCCCTGTGATATTTCATAAAAATATTAGAATCCGACTTGCCGATTATCTCTATTTTGCCGGTGGAATGACTCATTACAAATCTCGCACGCTTGGCAAGACCGGAGACCCTGGATTTGGCGGATTCGATAATATCGTAACCTTCTTCAACAGGGACAACATAAGCTCTGTTGCCGCTGGCAGGTCTGCACTGAAAAACATAATAAGGCACAATGCCATAGAAAGAAAGTTTCGCAAATAATTCCGAAAGTATTTCAGGTTTGTCGTTTATTCCTCTCAGCAGCGGAAGCTGATTTGTCATTCTGACGCCGGTTTTTTGGATAAGATGACAGGCGTTAATCGCAGCATCGGTCAGTTCCCGCGGATGAACAAAATGCGTCATCACATAAATTTTTTTCTTCGCGGTGGTGTATTTTTCGAGCATATCAAGGAGATTTTTATTCTCTGTTATCCTGTAAGGGAAATAAACAGGCATACGAGTACCGATGCGAATTATATGCACATGGTCTATCTGGCGAAGCCTGCTTATTATTTCTTCAAGACGCGGCGTTGAAAGAGTAAGCGGGTCGCCGCCTGTAAGTAAAACATTTGTTATTTCCTTACGGCCTGCGATATAATCAATCGCGGCAGATACATCCTGCAGAGAATCCTGCTGCGGTTCGCAAAACAATCTTTTCCTGAAACAATAACGGCAAATACCCGCACAATTATCCGTAACCAGTAAAAGCGCCGTAGTGTTATACTTGTGCTCAAGGCCGGGCATAATCGTATATTTATGCTCATCAGACGGGTCAAGCCTGCCCCAGTCCTGAAACTCCTGAGTAGTCGGAATAACTATTTTTCGAATCGGGTCGTCAGGGTCATTCCAGTCTATCAGGGACAGATAATAGCTATTGGCCATAAAAGGAAATTTTTCGGCGACTTTTTTACATTCAATCCTATCAGCCGCAGAAATACCGGCGACATCATCCAGATTTGTAACGTATTCAGGTTTTGACGGTATGTTAGACTCCATTAAATCTTTCTTTTATAAAAAATAAAAATCAGGAAAAGTTAAATTAGCCGCTCCGGCCTCGGGTTTCCTGCGTTTGAGAATATCTTTTTTCGTAAATATTTTTTCCGGTCAATATTTGGAAGACCGTCATAAAAACTATTTTCAAATCCAACCACAATGAAGCGTTTTTAACATATTCAACATCAAAAGCCAGTTTTTCTTCTATTGTAAGCTCGCCCCTTCCGCTAATCTGCGCAAGGCCTGTAAGGCCGGGCCTGACAAGAAGCCTTTTCTTTTGCCCATCGTTCCATTCTGCCATTTGGGCGATATATAAAGGCCGGGGGCCGACAAGACTCATATCGCCTTTTAATACGTTGAAAAACTGCGGCAGTTCATCGAGCGAAGTTTTACGAAGAAAAATCCCTATTTTAGTCAACCGCGGGTCAGTACCGGATTTCGGACTGGCGCCAAAGGGGTCAACATCCATTTTCATTGTGCGGAACTTATAAAATGTGAACGGCTTTCCATTTTTTCCGGCACGAATCTGCCTGAAAATCGCAGGTCCCCTGCTGCCCAATTTTATTGCTATAATCAACAACGCAAATACCGGCAGCAAAATCACAATTGCCAATAAAGAAAATATAAAATCCAGCAATATTTTTATAAATTTATAGAACATCTATTTTTCTCAATAAATCCGGCAGTTTCGTAATCGAATCAATTTCATATTGAGGCTGAGCCTGCGGTGAAGGAGCCGGGCCCAAATGAAGCCGCTTTGCCCGCACAATCCTGATAGTTTTAAAACCCATCTGATTAGGCGACAAAAAATCCTTCCTGAGATTATCGCCGACATAAACGCACTGATTCGCGGCAACAGCCAAATCCTGCAGTAATTTTTCAAAACCTTTCGGCGACGGTTTCCAGTGCTCGGAACCAAGTTTTTCAGTATAAATAATACAATCGAAAAATTTCCCGATTCCCAGAGCCTCTGCCTTCAACTCCTGAGCGGGTAAATAACCATCCGTAACAAGACCAAGCTTATAACGACTTTTCAAATTCTCGAGAACCGTCCTGCTTTCAGAAGGAAGAGTTATGTCAGGTTTGTGGCCGCGAAAAACATTTATAAGTTTTTCTATATATTTTTTGTCAAAAGTAACGCCAAATTTTACTGCGGCAGCGTCAAAAGTAGTCTTATGATTGCCTGAATTGAAAATTTCCAATAAATATCCAAAAACAGCCTCGTCTTTTAATTTGAAATCGTCCGCTATCCGGCGAGCTGCTACTGCAAAACCGCTTCTGTAGTAGTCTATCTCGTCGTAAAGGGTGTCATCCATATCAAAGGCAATGCATTTTATCACTTATAAACCCTGCCAAAAGTGCCGAAAAACAAGTATATTACTATCGTTACAATTATATGGACAAAAGTCCTATAATCAGTTAAACTTTCAGTAACTTTCTTTGGTGCTATAACTTATGGTAAGCTACAAAAACCAGAAATGCAAGAATTTTAATGTTCTGTTTACCTGCATCGGCAGAAGGGTGTCGCTGTTAAACAGCTTTAAGAAAGCCGCTAAAGAGCTCAAACTCAACTGTCGGTTTTTTGGTACCGAAACAACCGAACTCAGTTCAGCACTTCAGCTCTGTGACAAAAAATTTATCGTTAAATCCGTAAATCATCAACATTATACCAAACAACTCCTCCAGATAGTAAAACAAAACAACGTAAAGCTTCTTATACCAACTGTCGACCTCGACCTGCAAATTCTTTCCGAAAACAGGGAGAAATTTGCCGCTGCCGGCTGTACAGTGCTGGTTTCAAAACCACAGGCAGTACATATCTGCCAGGATAAGCGAGAAACTTTCAAGTTTCTTGTCAAGAACGATTTCGACACTCCCCAAACTATGGGTGCAAAACAGGCGCTCAGCAAAAAAAATCTCAGGTATCCCTGCTTTTTAAAACCCTGGGACGGTCATGCAAGCAAAGGAAATGCCGCGGCAAAAAATCGTCAGGAGCTCGCCTTTTATACAAAAAAAATCCGGAATTGTATAGTTCAGGAATATATCCGCGGGCAGGAATTTACCTGTGATGTCTATGCGGACTTCGACCTTCAGATAAGATGCGTTGTGCCAAGAAAACGACTCGAAATAAGAGCGGGTGAAGTGAGCAAGAGTAAAGTGATAACGAATTTAAAAATCATGCATCAAACCGCCGAACTGGCAAGAAAACTCGGCGCAGGTCCCGGAGTCATTACCGTTCAATTAATGTTAACCAGAGATAAAAAAATAAAATTTATTGAAATCAACCCCCGCTTCGGTGGAGGAGCGCCATTGTCCATAAAAGCCGGCGCGAACTTCCCAAAGTGGATTCTGGCACATTTTATCAGCAAAAAACCGCAAATTAAATTCGATGGTTTTGAAAACAATCTGACAATGCTGCGATATGACGCAGAAGTCTGGGTGAAACCCTGATGGAGAATATGAAGTGCTTGCAAATATTGTAGGATCACATAAAGATATAAGCTGGATATTGCCGTTCTGGCCGGTATTGCTAATCTCTTTCCTGGCGGCATTGCCGGGAACATGGCTGTGCAAAAAAATCGCTCTTAAATTCGGCGTTGTAGATAAGCCCGATGGAACAGTCAAAACACATGCTCGGCCTATCGCTTATCTGGGAGGGCTCGGCATTCTTTTAGGATTTGCCGCAGGCATTTTAATAGGAATAACTTACCTTGAACAAACCGATATGTTCAGATTATATCTGAAACTGCTTATAGGCATATTGGCCGGCGCATCAGTAGCATGTTTTGTAGGTCTTATTGATGATCTGCTCAATATACGCCCTTTTCAAAAAATACTCGGTCAAATATTGGCGGCCACTTTCCTGATAGCCGTCGGAATCAAACCAAATCTCGGTATTATTTTCGGTCAATTCGGAATAACACTGCCGGCAATACTGGAGGCGATTTTAGGGGTGCCAATAGTTATAATTTTTGTTCTCGGAGCCACGAACTCTCTTAATCTGCTCGACGGTCTCGATGGTTTGTGCGCCGGAGTAACAACTATTATCACTATCGGCATGCTCATTCTTGCCGTCCATATCGGCACATGGAATATATCAAGTGCCGGGGACCATGTTCGCGCAATAGTGGGGCTTGCCCTTGTCGGAGGCACTTTGGGATTTTTGCCCTTCAACAGAGCACCGGCAAAAATATTTATGGGCGATGCAGGCAGTATGCTGCTGGGATTCGTCGTGGCAGCAATGATGATACTGTTTGCTGAAAGACAGCCGCTATGGTGGATGGCATCACTTATGATATTTGGGCTGCCTATTCTCGATACCGCAGTTGCCCTGGCAAGAAGATTGCTAAATAACAGACCGTTATTTCTATCAGACCGCGGCCATATTTACGACCAGATGATAGATAGAGGAATACCATTAAAGAAAACAGTGGCCATTTGTTACGCCCTGGCCGGTATGTATGCATTGATAGGTTTGATAATGTGCCCGCTTAGACATAGATATGCGGCAATCATACTGGCAGTTACCGTGGCAATCTCGGCAATTGTGGTGTGGAAGATGGGGTTTTTGAAAATGGAAGGATTAAGAGGGGCCATTAAGAAAGATTCGAAATTGAAGACTGAAGATTGAAGATTTTTGCAACAACGGAAACCATCCCGGCGGCAGACAAAACACAAAGAAAAGGAATAGTTCCCAGAGTATACAAAGAGTGCCCAATAAAAGTAGCGAATGGAAAATACCAAATCGCATAACAAAATATGCCAAGAAGCAGTAATAATCCTTTTTCTCTAAAAGCAAAAATTCCAATTACTGCAGGAATCCATAAAGCCAAATGGAAGCAGCTTAATCCCCATTGTTCGACCGTTACAGACTTGACGGCAAGAAAAGATTTTGTAAACACGGGAAAATAGTACTCTATCGCATTCAGGATAACTTTTTTTACGAATAAAGCAGGATGATTGCTTATGTTTTCCGTCATTTTCCTGTTTGCAATCTCCTCATACTCTATGTTTTTGAAACCTTTCCACTGCGTCATTGTCACCTCAGTTCCATTTATGCCCATCACTCTTAAGCTTGCGTCAATGTAAGTTTCGCCGGGCTTTTGAGGTTCCGCTTCAATACCTGACCAATGGACATTTCCGTTGAAATAAGCAAGTCCGCCGCCGCCGGAGACGGGAATAAATTTGCCGAACTCAAGCCAGTTTCTATATGTCCATGGTGCGACCAGACAAATCAAAATGATACCTGAAATAATCGCTGTGATAAGCCTGTCCTTGTTTTTGAATAATGAAACAAAGAAAATAAAGCAGATAAAAAAAATCGCAACGGGCAACATGGCAGCGTGAGATAAAACCATCGCGGCACCGGACAGGCCTATAAAAAAAGCATAAGGAACCGGCTTGAAATTATTTTTTTCAAAAAGAGTCTTCGCGACCAGATACGCAAAAATTAAATATAAAAAAGTCTGTAAAATACCCGTCATCGGATTTTTTGCGTTCCAATATACCCATGGATTGACCAGGAAAAGCAGCAAGGCAATTTTCGCAACATTTTGATTGTATAATTGTCCTGCGATTTTAAATATCATCATTCCGATAAGACCGACGAGAATGCTCTGTGGAATTATGATAATATATCGCTGCAAATTCTCCGGGAATAATGCTACCGGCACAAGAAACAAAGGATACATCGGCGGCCGATGAAAGACAGGCGGCCCGTCCTTTTCAAAAACATAACCATCCCCGGCCGCAAGACTTCTTGCGAGCTGAATATAACCATCATTGCCGGCACCGAAATTTTTACTCAGGCCGGTAACAGGCGAAATAACAAAAAGAATTATAAGGCAAAAGAAAAAACACAAAAAAAGCGACAACCAGAATGCCTGTTTATCGCCTGTTGGAACAAATCTTCTTAAAATGCCGGCCATAAAAATTTATTTTCTTTCTACTGTATAAGCTTCAGTTAAATCTTCAACCGATGTCATTTTAGTTTCGTGATAATCCTCTTCGGCATTTACCTGCCAGATATTATCTTTGCTTTCAACGCCTTTGGCAATATTCTCAACCGCCATCATCGCAGTCAGCATCGAATGGTCCTGATTATTATAACGGTGCATGCCGTTTCTGCCGATCAAAAAAAGGTTTGCGAGTTTATCGGTATAATTTCTTATAACATTGAAATTGTCGTAGCTGCCAAAGTATGCAGGATAGGTCTTGGGAACTCTTATAACCACGCTGTCGAGAACATCTATTTCATTAATTATTCCGATTTTTACAAGTTCCGATTCGGCAAACCGTCCAAACACATCATCAGGCATATTCCAAATTTCATCACCTTCATTACAGAAATACTCAAGTCCCAGCCAAACGGTGTTTTCGTCCGCAACCATATAAGGACTCCAGTTGTTAAACACCTGAAGCCTGCCGATTTTTACATCTTTTTCCTGAATATAAATCCAGTTATCAGGAACAATATCATTTACCGTTTTTGTATTCGTATTATTTTTTATCTTCAGTTTTTTAACCAATACCCCTACAGTTACAAAATCCCGATAGCACAGTCCTGCGGCAACTTCTTTTACGCTTTGGGGAACATCCTGCCCCATACTCTCAATCAAATCCTTAACCGGCATAGTAGAAAAAACAAAATCAGCCTGAAACTTTTTAAGCTCTTTTGTTTTTTCGTCTCTGACTGTTACGGAAGCAATTTTGTCCTTCTGGTTATCCAGACTCACGACTTTTTGATTCAGATAAACCATGCCGCCTTTGGATTTAACAATATCAGCGACCATTTCCCATAATTGTCCGGGGCCGTATTTAGGATACAAAAACTGGCTGATAAGACTTGTCTCAATCTCCTTCTGTCCTATCGACATATCTCTGCGAAGGACAGCTTTAACAGCATGTATGACGGCCCTTGTTATCGAAAGGCCTTTTATTCGCTGGGCGCCCCATTGGGGATTGATTTTATCGCAGCTTATCCCCCAGACTTTTTCAGTATAATCCTTAAAAAAAGTTTTATATAATTCCCTGCCGAAGCGATTAATTAAAAAATCTTCAAGTGATTTTTCTTTTTTTATTTTAAAGATTCTCGCCTTAATATAGCTAAGACCTATTTTAAAAGTTCTGAAAATTCCTAAATTAGCTATAGTTGTAAGGGTCAACGATATCGGATAATCAAAAAACTTTCGTAAAAAAAGTATTCTCGAAAGTCTTTTGCGAATCAACATAACTTTATCTGTTTTTTCAGGGTCTGCTTCGATTTTTACACTGCCCCCGGCCAGTTTCTTTCTGCTGTTTTCATACTCAAGCAGTATTTCTTCGATTGTCGGAATTTTTCTCTGCAGCCGTATATCGTCTTTAGCCGGCGATGTTTGAACCGGCATTAAATCGAACCAGAATTTCATTACTCTATCGGATTTCGAGAAAAAGCGATGGCCGCCGATATCGATGCGGTTGCCTTTATAGTTTACGGTTTTGGATATGCCGCCAATATCTCCGCTTTGCTCAAAAACAATTGGCTTAATATCGGTTTTATTGAGTAATTCGAAAGCTGCTGTCAGACCTGCCGGCCCCGCTCCAATTATTATTGCTGTTTTTTGCGGCATACGTTCCTATCAATTATTTGTTGAGTTGCGGTACTTTCCAGATTTTTATTTCAGGGGCGACCAAACAACCTGTGGCAAGATATTTTGAGTCAGGTGAAAACGCAATGCCGGAAACAGTCAGGTCACTTGCATATATTTTGCCTATTTCCTTATCTGCCGCCCAGCCCCAGAACCATACTATTCTGGCAGGTTCGGTATCTGCTGCAAGGATTTTACCGTCGGGGCTTATTGCTATACTTGAAATATTCTGCTTCTGATGTGTCGGAGTATTGTATTGGGGAATTTCATAGGTTCTCAGAATATTTCCTGTGATTGCATCCAAGGCTATAATAAATCTGACTTTTTCGGCTATATAAATGGTTTTGCCATCAGGCGAAAATTCCGCACAGGTAAATCTGCCGTATTCGTCAAAGGTCTTCTCCCATAGTATTTTTTCGCTTTTTACATCTTTCACAAAAGCCCAGGCTTTTTCTTTCCGGCCGACACCAGTGATTAAATTACCATTATTAGTTATATCAAAATCGTCTAATGAAAAATTTTCTTCTTTTGCATCATTTTGGAACACAAAGAACAAATCCATTAAATTAGAATCAAATACAGCTAATTTCAGCCAGTCTTTTCCATCGACAAGCATTGAAACTGCACCAAATTTGCCGTTTGATGAAGTTTTTATCTTTTTACATTCAGCCCCATAAGGCAAAGACAAACTCAATAGTTCTTTGTCTGCCTTCAAATCAGTTATGACAAGTTTCCCGATACCGGCCGTCGCATAGATCATCCTGTCGTCGGCAATCGTCGTTACTACATTTGACGCCGGCTTTGCAACAACGGGCCAAATAGATAAATCTTTCCATTGCCAGGTAAAAACATGATTTTCCTTCGAGATAACAGAAAGTTTATCGCCAACAGTAATAACACTATCAGTACCTTCTATCGGCCCCTGAAGCTGACGTACAAGATTGCTCTTGAAGTTGGAAAAAATTATTAGAGACAGGAGACCGGCTAAAATTATAACTACAACTACAACCTTTCTATGTTTTCTGTTCATAATTATTGTTCTTTCGTCAAATCCCTGACATAAACATTACTTCTAATGCCGTGGCTGTCAATTTTCATATTTAATTCAAAACTGCATTTTTTGTATAATTTATTTGCAGCCTCGTTATCGGCAGCCACTAACACTTTAACTTTATCAATGCCGTGTTTTCGGCATTCCTCAAAACCGGCATCAACAAGCTGTTTTGCAATTCCCATTCCTCTGCCATCAGGCGCTACGGCTATTGAGAGCAGTTCAGCGTCCGGCAAATCCATCTCTTTCATTTTCCCGGGATAGAATAGATTTGCCCATATCTTTTTAACAGTCTGCACAGACATCAATTTTTTCACAAGAATAAAAAAAAACTTAAATCCCTTTTTTAATATCACATATTTATATAATTGGGACAAGTTGGTAGAAAACGCAACAAAACCGAGTACCTTATCGTCTTCAACAGCAACAAAGCCGAAGCTGTTTTTATCCTCTGCGATAGCTTCATATAACTCCGCTATAAACCGCTTCCCCAATGAACTGATAAATCCGGTTGGAATGCCCTGCATGTGCAACACCGCACATTCTCCCGCGTACTTCGATTGCAATCTATGGATCATTCTGTCAAAAGTCCCTTAATATATCTTTTATAGTTGAAAACCTGAAATCAGAAAGCAGTTTCTCAACTTTACTTTTTACGGTATTCCTGTTTCTCATCTGCAATCTATGGAATTTCAAGGCGACTGTCTTTTCCTGTCCGGTAAGATTATCTAATTTCAGTAACATTATATCAGAGTCAATTTCATAAGGATGCATATAAACAACAGCTGGACGATTCTTTTGAATATGATTAATCGCCCACTTTGTATAAAAATATGGAAAATGCCTCATATAGCCGCCGCCGATGCCAAGTTCTTTTATACCCAATGATATTGCTGACATAGGCACTTCGATAATATTTTGCCCACTTGGCAATAACATCCTGTGAATTTCTTTTTTGAAGCCCGGCCAGCCGTAACGTTTGCCGGCCCTCGGCGATACGCTTGAATCATATTTATAATCAAGCTCCGCTAATACTTCCAATGCCCATTGAGTATCTTTATTTATAGAAAATGCAGGCGCTCGATGGCCAATAATATTTTGACCTGATAAATCTTCGAGCAATTTTTTGGCATCTCCGACTTCCTTTTTGAAATCATCTTTTGAAAGCTTGAATATTTGATGATGATAAAAACCATGAACAGCGATTTCGTGACCTTGGCCGGCTATTTCTCTTATTAATTTAGGGAAGCTCTGTGCGACTTCGCCAAGAATGAAAAACGTAGCTTTCGTATTATGCTCTTTTAAGGTTTGCAAATACCACATGGTATTATTTAATACCGCTTCAGTGGGTTTAACAGCAGAAATATTTAACCAGTCCCGCTGTAATATCGCCCAGTAGTCTTCAACGTCAATTGTTAATGCATTTATTATCCTGTCAGTCTGCATTTAGATTAAAAACCTTCCTTAATAATCGATGTATATATGAACCTGGATTATATTCTCCTATAAATCTGAATCCCGCTTTTTCTATTCCACCCAAGGAAGCCTTATTAAAGGATTTCGAACTTATATAAACTTTTCTAAACCCTCTTTCTCTCAATACAAACTTCAGTTGTTCCAAGAGAAATGCATATACTCCCTTCCGGCGATGATTGCGTAACGTCCTGCATTTATGTATTACGCAGTCGTGTTCCATCAAACTGAAGTTGCAATATACTAAAGGCCCTTTTTTGACCCATCCCCATCCGGCAAGACAGTTATTTCTATATATTACAGCTATATATTCTTTGGCGGCAACAACTCTGTCTCTGTCTTTTCTGACTAAGCCCTCTCCTTTTATTTTGGCATACTCCACCGAAATAGCATCATAACTTTTGCAGTCATCTATCAAATGAAATTCTAACCCAAAATCATCAGGTTTCAATTTGTCCTGATTTTGAGAATCCAGTTCCATTGAATATACTTTTTCGCTTCCGTCGCAAAGCAATTTCATAAAGAAACCAATCCCCCCTTTTATCCCCCAAAGCCTGAAATAAAATCTCATCTTCTCAAAAAATATCATAAAGAAACCTTACAAAAACTATTTATACTATTCTAACGCCTGAACCGGTAAAGAAATCTGTGAGGTTTTGCCAAAAGTAACAGGTTTTCCAATATATAACCCAATAAGGGGCCATAATCATTCGCTTCAAAAAGAGTATGTGTAACATCATTCCTAAATGAAGCCAAGAATCCCGGTTTAGCCTTAAAGCGCTCAGGCGAACTCAGAAACCACATTAAATCTGTTGGTAAAAACCGAAAATATTTATCTTCAATATAATCTTTTATTGCTGAAAATGTTTCTCCCATTGCAAGCTTATATAAATAATACGGCATATCTACACCAACCGCGTTGCATATTCCGTGCATTTCGCCAAACCTTGGATTAATTTCAAGAAATTTCAAAATACCATCCTCGGAATCTTCGATCCAATCTATATTACTTATTCCATAATATCCGATAGATTTGAGCAATTTAGCCGAGTTATTATATAAATCCGAGTTATGAATCGAACGGCTAAGCGTACTTGCTCCGCCCTTAACGGGAAAAAAACGTACTTTTTCGCTTGCAACCGCAGCAACTGAATTGAACTGTTTATCTAACAGCATATCTACTACATACTGTCGTGCCGGATGTTCTATAAATTTTTGAACAAACATCCGGTACTTGCTTTTCTGAGCAGATTTCCATACCTTTTCAAGTTCAATAGGTGAATTAACACGGATAATACCACGAGCGCCAACTCCAATATTAGGTTTTATTACCAGAGGAAATCTTGCCGACTTGATAACACTATCGAGACCTGTTTCGTCAGGATACCAGCTTTGGGGAATCGGTACACAAACTGCTTCGGCAGCTTTATTCGCCTGTATCTTATCATAAGCAATCACAAAACTCGAATGTTCGGATACAAATAAATTTGTGTATTGTCGCAGTTCCTCCTGATATCTTGAGACAAGCTCAACACCTGCATTCCCGAGCGGAAATAACATTTTTGTTTTATTTAATCGTAAATAGTTAAGCAGCCATTCTATAAACTCATCAGGGTTATTCTCAATAGGAGGATAAATCAGTCGTTTTTTAAGGCCTTTGACGAAAAAACCGGCGCAATAACGATGATCAGAGGCAGCTGCCACTTCCAATCCATGCCCTAAAAGTGATTTTATAACTGCAACCGCAGCGCGGGCATGTGATTCAATAACTAATACGGTCTGACAGGAAGTCGATTTCTTATCAGTGTCTATTTTCGACTCTTTTCCAGGCATAAACAAATAAAATCCAACACTTTCTTCGCTAATATATTTCTGTTAAACTCTGTTTCGGCAAGTTCCCGAGAATTCCTGGACATTACTCGATGTAATTCTGAATCTCTCTCAATTCTAAACACATTTTCCAGAAATTCCTCATCATTAAAAATATCACATCCAAGACCGGCATTATATCGTTCAATTACATTCCTTTGCCAACCGCCATAGTTCAGAAGTACCGGCAAACCACAGGCCAAATAATCGAAAAATTTGTTGGCACTATTAAACTGCATATGCGGCATTTTTTTTATACTGACTAATCCCGCATCACATGCAGGCAGAATACGTGCCAATTCTTTTTTAGGCAACGGATTCACAAACAAAACATTATCGAGCTTATGCTCTGAAACTATTTTTTGCAGCCTTGGCTTCTCTTTACCATCTCCTATTAATAAAAAGCAAATTCGAGGATGTCGCTCTTTAATCTGACAGGCTGCTTCTATTATTCGATCCAAACCATTAACCGGTCCTATCGCTCCAGCATGAACAATCACAAATTTACTTTCCAGCCCTAATTCTAATTTTATTTTTCGTTTTTCAATTTCCGCCACGGGACGAAACAGTTCGGTATCGGAACAATTGGCTGCCGTAAGAGTTTTTTGACTGTCCCCTGTAACATTATCTATGTAACCTTTCATATCAGTTGAAAGCGCTACAATACCTGCTGCATTTTTGTAAATAAATTTTTCAACCCACAGTGAAAATTTTATCAAAAGTCTGGTTTTAATCAATCCCCAGGCAATATAGCCTCTCGGCTGCAAATCACGTACTTCGAAAACAAAAGGAATATTTTTCAAGGCTTTATTAATTAGTGCCGGCCCTGCGACAGTTATTGGAGTACTGGTCGCAAAAACAATGTCAATGTTTTTAAGTTTTAATAATTGTATGGTAGCCAGAAAAAGAAAATAAAAAAAAGACCATATTCGCTTAATCTTGCTCATTTTCTGGCCATAAGAAACATTTAAGACTATAACTTCTATCCCATCTATACAAAATTGACTGACTGTTCTGCTTATTTTTTGCGACTGTTTAAGTTCATCTTCAGACAATTGAGAAACAGAGGTTATTACAGTAACTTCGTGCCCTGCCTTTACCCACCTCCGGGCAAATTCATAACTTCGCGTACCGGTCTTGCCGTGTGGAGTCGAAAAGTATTGATGTATATAAGCCAACTTCATCTGGAATTTCTTTCTGATATTTGTTAAAAATCTAGTATGCCTATTGCTTGCAAAACAGTTTAAGCGATATTTTTTAAAAACCGGAATATCTTTTTGCGAATCAACAACCAGTATTTAGGACCAAGCAGACGCTTAGGCACTCCTTTAATTATCGTTTTTCTTCTACGACGTGCAATTTCCTTTTGACTGATTGATTCAATAAACCTGTCAAGGTTCCAATTACCATCAACATTCAGACGAGGCAAACCATACAGGTTCGACCCTTTGATTATATCTCCAGGAACAGAATACCACACAGTTTCATAGCCAACTTCTTCTGCGATACGCATTACTTTTTTGTTATACCAGTTACCCGGCACAGCAAGGTGTTTAATTGGGCGTCCGAGTATTTGTTCAAGCCTTTTTCGAGATTCCGCTAATTCGGTGTAAATCTCATCATTGCAAAGAGCTACCAAGGGACGGTGTGTTAGTGTATGAGATTCAAAATTCAAAGCTGTTCCGTCAATATCGGCCAACTGTTTATCGCTTAATCTTTTGTCGTCGTTATGGTCTAAGTTAAAAACGAAGCTGTCATCGTTAATAGTCACAAATACTGTAGCACAAGCACTGTATTTCTGCAAAATCGGAATGGCCTTTAAGATGCTCTGGCAACCATCATCAAATGTTAAAAGTGCTGAAAGACCATTCAATTCCATTTTGCCTTTAACAAAATCTACAACCTCCGCTGGTGTCACAAAAGTATAACCCGACTCTTTCAGATATTTTACCTGCTCCTCAAATTTTCCCACAGCAACAGATAAGACTCGTTCACTGCCTTCTAATTTATTATATTCTTTCGGTTCTACCAATCTATGATACATCAGGGTAATCATATAAAATCTTCGTCTTATTTATAAAGAAATGCCTCTGATATAAAGTTTATTCAATCTGCCTTGCTCTCAACATATCGGCCGCAGTTATCACCTCAATTTGCCCGCTGTCTCTGGCGGCAGCAACAGCATCAATAAAACATTTTAACTGGTCAAAAGTCCAGGTATTGCCCCCAAACCCAGCCTTATGGAAATACACAATAGCCGGTCCCTCATCAGCAATTGCTGCGTTAAGAGCGTTTAATGAGCCGGAAATATTATCACCAGATGAAACAAAAAAGAAATCCGGACTGTACCATTGTGAAGTTTTATCATTTCCGCTCGGATTTGTCGTCAGCCGAAGTTGGTCCACATACCCACCCCTCAGAAAGAGACAGATTCCTGTATTGTTCGGCTTCCATGCCGAGCTCCCTGATGGCAGTGCCAGAAGCCTTGCTCCATCTGCAAAGCCGTTTGCATTTAACCATTCAGACGCCATTGTTACTCCATCGACCATATCTTCATCACTGCTGAGCCTCCATTCAGTATGGTTCCATGTATGATTTGCGATTAAATGCCCCGCCTCATGCATTTCTGTCAGTTGGCTCAGAGTCAAATATCCTTGAGCCCCAACAAAAGCAGGATTAACGTAAAAAGTTGCCGGCATACCTTTACTTGTCAAATAGGCCGCGTAATTATAACACTCTGCGTAACCGTTATCAAAATGTATCTGGAAAGTCGCCCTTCCCGGCCTTTGTAGAAACTCCAGTTGGCCGACAGTAACAGATGGGGTTTTATCGTCATATTTCTTTTCAACCCTAATATCGATTCTGTATATATTCCCCCAAGAGAAAGTCCCACTTCCTCCAGTAGCAAACTGTGATGGGCTTATCGTACAGACATACCATCCCGGCCAGTTATTATTTAATCCGGCAAAATATCCCGTGCGATAAGCGCCCGATTTGCTGAATGCCCGTATCATTAGTCGTGTTATATTAGAGCAGATGGAGTTTCCACTTCCTTCATGAAAATACACTTTTGCCCGAAAATATGGGTCATTGCCATTAATATCTCTCATGTCTGCTGGTACAGGAAAAACACGTTCTATTTGGCCGCATTTTTCGCCGTGAGTTCCCGGCGTTGTTACTATTTTCAATGCCCTTTTAACATCCGTATAATAAACAACATTATTATAGTCATAAGTTAATACACAATCGTATCTGGTAGCCCACCCTGATGTGTCATTGCACGGAAGAACGCATATCCGCTCCAATTCATCGCTGTCTGCCTTAAAATAATCAATCTCCTCACACTGAATGAGATTTGGTTCTGGGAGACTGGGTGCGATGAGATTAAAACCAGGTCTCCACTCTTCGGCAAGGATGGTGAAATCAAGGGTATTGACCTTTTTGTCATTGTTTAAATCTGCTCTCAGCATATTTATTGGAGGAGGATTCGAATCAGTTTCAAGCCACTCTCTCGTAAGGATGGCGAAATCAAGGGCATCAACCCTCTCATCATTGTTCAAATCCGCCACTAATTCACCAAAACAAATACCCCAAAAAAATAAAACGAAGATCCCCACAATTCTTTTGTCAAAGTCGCTCCACCTTCCACACTCTAAATTTCGACTTTTCATAACACAGCTTGGTTATAAAAAACCATAGACTACTAATTCTGATTTTTGCCGGTCATCCATTTTTATACACCTCTAATAGCAGAGAAATAGCAAAATGATTTCAAAACTATATTGCGTTTATTATAATAAAACTATATTTTAAAAACAAGATTGTTCTGGTCTCAAACAAGAATTTCAGGATAAGCTACGAAATAAAGCGTTAGGATGATAATTGGAATACAAAAAAAGGATATTAGGGCTCAACAATATGACCATAAGAAACCTGTTTCGTTCTATATTGCCGGCCATTATTATCTTGGCTTTTGATACGCCCTCCAATGCTATTGGGCTTATAGATATTAATTCAACTCCAGTACCTCAATTGAACCAGCAGTGGCCGCCACTATCTGCAGAAAATAATACCTTATTATTCCAGAGAATAATTGCCACTTTTAACAATAAATACAAGACACGCATCGCTAAAACAAGCCATAACGATCCAGCGGATAAATATTCGGTTTATTATCTTCGCCAGGAGCTTCAGGCCCTTATTGACATGTGGCGAGCAACGAATGACAATGTATATCTTAACAAAGCCAAATTTCTCGTTTTAAAAAGCATTGATGCCTCAGTTTCAAGCCAACGGCAATTGCTTTGGCACAATCAACCCCGCGGCACATGGCCTTGTTTTTTTTCTAAGGAACTTGAAAAAATAACTGGCGGTCATGGTCAACTCTGGGATTTTCAGGGGGCTGCCGGTTTTATGATGGTAGCTGTTGCTCTTAAGCAAAATCAGGATTCTGACTGGCGTAAAATAGCTGATTTTGTTGAAGCAAACATTATAACAAAATGGCTGTTTTACAATCCCTCTATAAAACCGGAATATTATTCAAGTCCCGAATCTAACAAAACAATTCTGACTGTTTTGGATGGAGCCAGAGACAAACGGGAACACTTCGCATCCATCTGTATGAACCTTAATTCCCTGGGATATAACAAATATCCTTATCAGCAATGGGCCGTTTTGCTGGTAAATATATATCTGAGCGAAAAACCAGATTCGAACTCAATTTGTCCTGTTTCAGGAATACCCAACCAAACTGTACCAAAAGACTGGGGTGTAACACCTAACAAACTCACAAACGGTTATATATGGTATTGGATGATTGACTGGAAAAACCAATTGCTTTCTATTCAAGATACTTCGCACGCCAACCGCACAGTCTGGCTTGCAACAAAAGCATATTCTGAAAACATGTTAGACACCAATCGTCTAAACAGATTCATAAATACCTTCAAGTATCAGGTATGGGCAAAAAATAAAGGGCCCTTTTATTTCAACAATTATATTGACGGTACTGACACTAAAGCCCAACAACTTGGTCCCGGCAAGAATGGCAACGTCTGGTTCGGCTGGCATCGGCTGGCTGCTTATGACGACGTATTAAAAGATTTATATATATCTATCGCGTATGATCTTACAAATGGCGGGGGCAACATCCCTGACTCACAGAACAAGCAAATGGAAGAGGCCCCACTTTGTTTTTTGGCCTGGGCCGCAAGATTATTAGCTCCTAATGGCCAGCCACAGTTATTTCCATAAAGCTGATATTAAGTGCTCAGCATATCCTGATAACATTTCAGCAAAACTTTAAATTCCATATCCCAGTTATATTTATTTTTAACTGCTTCAATACCTCTTCTTCCCATATTTTCCAGTTCCTGCGGATTATTAAGCATCTGTTCACAAACATTTACTATTTGGTCTATGTTAAACGGATCGACCATTTTCCCGGTTTTTTCTCCTTCGACATATGGTGCCCAGTGTTCAAAATTTGACGACAGTATTGGCGTTCCACACATCATGTACTCCACCATTTTCCCTGCAAGACAAAAGGTGTAATTCGGGATTGGATCCAGAATTGAAAGCCCTATAACGGCTTTTGAAGTAATTCCCATGGCCTGTTGATAATCCATAAAGCCTGTAACGCTCACCGTATCCTGAAGATTCATTTGTTTTACTTCATCTTTGAGTTGCACAATAAAACTTTCGTCATAAGCTCCTCCGATAATCATAATTTTGAAACGATGCCCACGCTCTATAAGCTTTTGCGCCATAACAAGATATGTAAAAGCGCCTCTGGTTTTTGAAACGGTACCAACATAAACAAGCAACGGCGATTTAAACCGTTGGCTCATATCCATGGCATTTGAGATAATATTTTCATCGATCTGTGGGAAGTTGCGCACAAGGTAACATTTGTGATATTCATTAACGCTTCTGTCGTTTGCCACAATCAATCTGATCCCCGTAAGGCATATTTTCTCGATAATCTTATAACAGCATGACACTATTTTTCTAGTCCATTTTGGCAGATATTCTTTCCCCAAAATTTGTCGTGAAGTCGATTCTCTCATATCAAAAACAACTTTCTTCCCTAAAATCCACCTCAGTAAAAAACCTGCCATCAACAATTCAGGATCATGGAAATGATAAATATCAGCTCTCGTTCGTAATGCTGTGATCATTGTTTTCCATGGCATAAAAATAATGCGTATAAATCTGTTATTTGGCTTATGCACCTTATGAAAATAAACTCCCCCTTTTTCGAAGGATTCGTCACACGGTAAAACCGCATGTACTTCGAAGCCTTCTTTAACCAGTGATTTTGCCTCACGATGGTAGAGCCGGACATTATCAGGCCCCTGAACTGTTGAGAATAGACATACTTTAATTTTTTTATTTGAATTAAAAATCATTTAATTTAGAATCGTAGTCCAACTAACTCTATATTTTTATATCTCTGCCGCTCTGAATAATTCCGGAAAAAAATTCCAATATTTTTTCTGAGTTTCTCTGCAGCCCAAATTTTTCCTCGGCTCTTTTTCTGGACTCAATACACATTTTCTTTCTAAGTTTCGTATCATCAGCTATTTTAATAATAGCATTTGTCAACTCTTCAATATTTTTTGGTTCAATCAATGTCGCCCCCTTACAATCACCAATTGCTTCCGGTAGACCCCCGACTTTTGTAGCAACAATCGGCAAGCCACAGGCCATCGCCTCCATTACACTATTAGGCATTCCTTCAGAATAAGAAGGCAGAATAAATATATCACTTGCTTGCATCCATTTGTGAACTTCTTGAGAATCAACTATGCCCATTATTTTTATTACTTCACCTGCCTCGGCTTTTTTTATTGCAACTCTCATTTTTTCTTCTTCTCTGCCATATCCGCAGATTATAAATTGAACATTAGGCATTTTTCTGCTTATCCTGATAAACGCCTCAACCATCTCGTGGACACCCTTTGCAACCTTGAATGTTCCCACATAAAGAACCGTAAGTTTGTCTTCTATTCCTAATAACTTTCTGATTGGGAATTTGTCAATAACGGGAGAAAATTCATTCAAGTCGACAACACCGTAAATCATCAGAGGTTTACGTCCGCTTAATTCAATTATATTTGAAGCTACTTTAGCTCCGCTGCTTATGATTCCATTTAATTTACGAAGTATCCAGATCATGTCTTTTTTGAAAACAATACTATCATTAGGATAAATATTTATCTCATCACCAGCTCCTACTCCAACAACAGGTATTTTAAGTGTTTCAGAAAGACGCACAGCAGCGTACCCTTCGGGAAATAAAAAACGCGCATATATGATATCGAAAGGTTTTTTTTGGTGAAGCTTTATAACTTGTTTTCTCACTGCCATAAATACTGCAATGAAAGCCCAATGACGAAACCATTTGCCAGGCAATCTAAAATAGGGCGCCGAGATAGCTTTTATACCCTTAAATTCACATCGCCATTGATGATTATATATCCGCCATCTTTGAAAATTACTGAGAAATTTAGGGCATTTAACCATAGGCACTATAACCTCAATATCTGCACCTTGCTTTTCCATTTCTTCAAGCTGTCTGGC